>CALFHQ010001020.1 GCA_937876385.1 uncultured Pseudomonadota bacterium | reverse complement strand
GGTTGCCAGGCGCCGTCGGGCACCACGGGTTGGGCTTGGGGTTCAAAGCCGTATTTCTTCACCTGTTTCACATAGTCGGCGATGGTGACGATTCGGTATCCCTGTGCCTCCAGAGCTTCCATCTCGTCTATGAACTTCTCTTTGGAGGATTCCTGGAAGTAGAATTCGGTGCCGAAGTAGGGGTCCAGTTCTCCCGTCATGGCCTTCTCGCCATCATCCATGAAGTGCCAGGTGACTTCGATGGTCTTTCCGCTCACTTCCTGAGTCACACCCTTTCCACCGATGACTACGGGGGTTCCCTTCCAATCGTAGAAGAGGTCCACTGGATTGTCGCCGTGGAAGTATCTCAGGAGGTTCTTGGGGAGAACGGCGATGCGCCCGTCCGAAGCCAGAAACTCCGACATACCGTGGCCGTACTGCCCCTCTTGGGTGAACACCGTTTTGCCCACGGGAAGGCACGCCTTGTCGAAGGCTTCTCGGTTGAACAGATCGGACCACTCCATGCTCTTGATGGGGTGTGCAGTCCACAACTGGTCGGAGTAGTGAAAGCTGTCCACATGGATCTGCCCTGAGGACACCAGTTGACGCATCTTTTCGAGGACGTCGGGGTGCCGCAAGCGGATGATATCGAGCATAAGCCCCTGCAACTCCAGGTCCATTCCCCAGGTGGGATGTTCGAGGAGGGTATCCAGGAGGGGTTCGAAGCTCTGCGTGACAATTCGGTCCTCCACCTGGGTCTCGTTGAGGTCAACCTCGGGGGTGGGGAGGAAGCCCTTGAGTCCGCCGGCGCAATACTGGATGTTGAAGTGGAACATGCTCAGGGCAAACTTCGTGGGCTCTTCGTCTTCCCCAATGAGGGTTCCCTGGGGAGTGGTCTGGCACGCCTGCGCCTGGTCGTTCTCAACATCCGAGGCGAGGTCCCCTTCCACATCTGCTGCTACATCTGCTGCTACATCCGCTGCCACATCTGCAGCGACGTCGTCCAGAGTGCCATCGGCGACAACATCTGTGACAGCGTCATCCGACGAGGAGGAACTGCACGCAACGGCAAACAACATCGCCGCCACTACCACACCCGTTCGAATCATCGTTACCAGTCGCATTCCTTCACTCCTTACTTGAGAGAGACAGCCTCCAATTGAAGGCCCTGTTTCGTTCTTACCCAGAACAGCAGACGTCCTCCGGCCACCGTCGGCGGAGATTCCAACTGTTTGTACCAACCCATTGCCTTTCCGTCCACAACCCAACTCTCGTTTCCGTCCTTTCTTCCCCGATAAATGGCGTATCCGTCAAGCATCACGGGCTGGGTGACGGAGCTGTAGGAGTCGTGGGAACCGGCAGGGGTCACCCACCGGCTGGTCTTTCCTTCTCGAAGGAGGTACCAGGCCCCGGCGGGGGTGGGGATAGGGGCGATGGGGCGAGCCGCGGCGGGAAGTGCCCGGTCCGGGTAGCGCAAAATCCAGCCGTCGGCGTTTCGGCCGGCAAACGCGCTGCGGGTCCCCCCGTGGGTTCCACAAGCCAGGTCCAGAGGGACCTCCTTCCATTCGTCGACGACCTCTCCTCCCATTTTTAAGAGGAACTTGCCCTCTTCCATGCACAGCGCCTCGACGGTTTCCCCGGCGCACACGGCAAAGACCAATCGTGGGCAGGAGACGGCGGTTTCACCGTTGTCCGCCACCAGACGGTCTTCCTCCCCTTCCCGAATCTGCGCAAAGGGGCGGTGTCCACACCAAACGATGCTGTTAAGAGAGGCACGGGTTTCAAACCAGGGTTCGCCGTCCTTGAAAAAATGACGCACCCCATCCATCCCCAACACCGCGACCACCGCCCCGCTGCCCGGGGAGGTTTCCAGTCGCTCCACGCCAGACAAGAGGGGGGTCTTCTTTCCGTCCACAGCAAAGGACTTGCCCCCCTTCTCCTGGCTTAAGGTCGCATACATCCGACCGTCCAAAAGAAACCCTTCCTGGTAGATGGATTCGTATCTGGACTCGTTGTCCACCCCCTGGACAAAGCGTCCGTCCTGGTCGTAGCCGGCCGCTCGAACCTCTCCGGTGGGGGAAACGAACACGCCGGTGATTCCCAGGGTTTCCAAGGTCACTTTCCCGTTTGAGAGCAACAACGAGCGGTCGGTGAGATGGGCGATGGCGATAAGCTTGTTGTCGGGGGTCCATACGGCCCCTTCGATTCGAGGGTGCTCCGCTACCGCGACATCATCTTGAATGAGGACGTTTCGATTCTCAAAGCGCACAACAAACGCGAGGTGTTTGCCATCCCGAGAGAAGCTTACCCAATCGACGTTTGGAACAGGTCCCATGACCTTTCTACCGCTGTTGACGTAGAGGCGGTTTGCCCTCTCAAGGGCGAACGCAATTCGGCCGGTGGCCGGAGCAAACGCGAGCATCGCCACCTGACTTCCGCAACCGTAATTGGTGTTGCCTACGAGGACACACTCCTGGTCCCCGTCCACCGCAATGGCGAAGGGCACCGAGGGGCGAACCAGGGAGAACCCGAGGGGTTGAACCCGCGTCAAAGTCGCATCGGATCCCGTAGGGACGACCTTGGAGGTGGGCAGGGGGCGCACGTCTTGAGCCTGGGGTTCTGCGGGATAGCGAACCAGGGCCTGCCAATTCCCTTCGTGGTCT
>CALFHQ010001019.1 GCA_937876385.1 uncultured Pseudomonadota bacterium | reverse complement strand
CCTGACCTCTTGTTTGGAGAGCCCTCTGGCTCCCAGTTTCCGGAATTGTCCAGGTTCTTCTTGAACTGCTTGAGCTGTTAGCGAGTCGCCGGCACCCAGATCTTGAGCCTCGTGCGGCGGTCCAATTCTCCGGAATCCAACAGGAAGCTGGTGACGTGTTTTCCCGCAGCGCTGAACAGGTGCCCTCGATGGCGCGGTCCGGCAACTGCGAAGGTGTCATTGCGTTGGTCGTAAAACACCCGCTCCAAAGAAGCCTGCCGAGCATCCTCCAGGGCGTGGCGGGTGGGACGCTCTCCCCCCCGGTGTCGCTCTTCGGCGTGGAGTGTTCGGTGGGGGTGAAATCGCAGTATCCGGTCCAGGTCTCCTCGCAGGGACTGGAGCACGGGCCACACCGCCAAATCAAGGTCGATGGGAGTCCCTCTCCGCTCCCGATGGATGCGTTCACGGCCGATGGACTCCAACTTGAACCGAGCCGAGCGCAGGGCTTGCAGAAAACGCTGCGCCGGATTCTTCCCGGCCCCCTCCTGGGCCAACTCGGTGACTTCGTCGAGGGGTATTCCCAGAAGGTTCAATCGCAGCCGCCTGTCCCGCCGGTCGCTCCAGGTTTCCACGGCTTGCAGGGTCAAGGCGACCCGCGGTGCATCGGAGCGGTAGAAACGAAAATCCAGTGGAACCATCCCGGCCACGACCTGCCCAACGACGTTATAGGCGAGGCTTCCCGCCCCAAAGTCCTCAAGCAGCTCTCCTTTCAGCTCGGACGCCCCTTGAAGAAAGGTGATGACCTCCGGTCTTGCCCCGTAAATCCTCTCCACCCGCTCGTCCTTTCGGGCCAGGCAGACGTTGGCGAAACCTTCCCACGAGGGTTTTCCCGTGGCGGTGTAGCCAACAAAGAGATCGGCGGGTGACGGCGGCACCGTATGAATGCAATGTCCGCTGTCACACTGAAAGCAGTAAACCCGTCCCGGCTGGTAGGTACTTGAAGCGGTTACGGAATCCGAGAGGCGCCGCCTCAGGCTGGCGACCAACTCTGCTGCGAGAGCCGTTTCGGCGGCCTGGTGCCCACTCCCTCCGGACATTGGGAAGTTCACCGGCACAGAGAGTTGTTCGAAAGTCAGCTTTTCATCTCGGCTCAGTCCCTGTTCAACCAAAAGGGTTCGAGACAGACCACGCAGGCGTCGCAGGATTTCGGTTGCTTGTTCCTCGGGGGTGGCCACGGGCTTGTTGCGATTTCGAGAACGTCTCGATTGGGGATCCTTCATGGCAACCACACAGTGAAAAAGGAGGTGGACGTTCACAAGTTAGCATTGCACCCGTCACGGGTCAACCGAGCCATGGTCGCAAAGGAACTGACCAGGGCGGGGTTATGTCGGTAACGGTTTTGTGGTACTCTGGCTCTAACTATTACTAGAGAGCGGGAAACCGCTGGAAGATAACGAACAACATTTCAAAAAGCACTTGGGATAAGAGGAGAATCATCATGGAAGAGAGAAAAGGACTTGTGACCTTTGGTGGACATCCAGTCACTCTGGTGGGGGACGTGCTCCAGAAGGGGGAGAAGGCCCCCGACTTTGTCGTGCTGAACAATGATTTGCAGCCAACCCATCTTTCCGACTACGCCGGAAAGATCGTTGTTCTCAGCGCCGTGGCCTCGTTGGATACCGGAGTGTGCGACACGGAAACCCGAAAATTCAACGAAATGGCGGCTGGTTTGGGTGACAATGTTGAAATCCTTACCATCAGCATGGATCTTCCCTTTACACAGAAGCGTTGGTGTGGAGCTGCCGGGGTCGATCGGGTGACCACCCTCTCCGATTCCGTGAGCGCCGACTTCGGCACTCGGTACGGCGTGCTCATGAAGGAATTTCGAATGCTCGCCCGAACAGTCTTCGTGGTTGACTCAAAGGGAATCCTTCGATATGTGCAGCTTCTTCCGGAAGTGGGCACCGAGCCCAACTACGAAGAGGTCCTGGAAGCAATCAAAGCCGTCATCTAATTTCCTCTAGTACCGGGTTGACCCGGCAAGAATCAAACCTATCTTGTGTCCATCCCCTTTTCATTGGCAGTAAGCTCGGGGATGGGTCTGACAACAACGCAACGAAGGAGAAACTCCATGCTGGAATCAATCGAGAAGGCACTCAACAAGCAACTCAACGAGGAACTGTACTCGTGGTATCTTTATCTTTCCATGGCCTCCTGGTTTGAGGACAAGGGCTATCAGGGGTTCGCTGCGTGGATGCATGCGCAGGCCCAGGAAGAGATGATCCATGCGATGAAATTCTACCACTTCATCTCCGACCGTAACGGCCGGGTCATCCTGCAGCAGATCAAGACACCGAAGAACGAGTGGTCCTCTCCGCTGAACATCTTCGAAGAGTCGCTTGCACACGAACAGTACATCACCGGGTGCATCAACGACCTCGTCACTGAAGCCCGGAAATCCAACGACCATGCCACCGACGTGTTTCTCCAGTGGTTCGTCACCGAACAGGTGGAGGAAGAAGACAACGTGGGGACCTTTGTGGATCGATTGAAGATGGTGGAAGGCGCCCCCGGCGGGCTCTTCATGATGGACCAGGAAGCTGGAAATCGGCCTCGACGCCGCCGGGCACGCTCGTAAGCGTGGCGTCCAAGGTGCCTGGCTC
>CALFHQ010001018.1 GCA_937876385.1 uncultured Pseudomonadota bacterium | reverse complement strand
CGAATGTTGGTGCACGTTGACTTCCAGATCCTGGACGAGAACACCCCCATCACCGTGTCCATTCCCGCCATTCCGGTTGGCCGGGCGAAGGGTGAAGGGCTCGGTGGTCGAAAGTTCATGGCCACGCACTACATCAAGGTGAAGTGCCTTCCCAAGGACCAGCCCGAATCCATCGACTTGAACATCGAGAAGATGATGCCCGGCGACATCCTGATGGTGGACGACATCGAATTCCCTGACGGGGTGGTGCCAATCTACAAGGCCCGGTACCCGGTGTTCCTCCTCGAGAAGGCCAAGTCCAGCATGACTGCTGAAGACGAAGCTGCCGAGGCTGGCTCGCCAGTGGCTGGTGCTGAAAGCGAAGAAGCTCCGGCTCCCGAAGGCGGCGAAGAGTAAGTCGAGCCCGCCCTCTCTGGTCAACAAGTCATTTTCCCCTCTGGGGGACCTCACATGCAAGACAAAGCCATTATCGGATTGGGGAATCCTGGCACTCGTTATGCCGCGACGCGCCACAATGTCGGTTTTCGACTGGTAGATGCACTGGCTGAAAAACACGGGTGTTCTTGGTTTCCTACGACCTTTGATGGTTGGGCTTCACACGTCAACCTGGGGATGACCCGCGTTTGGTTGGCGAAGCCGACCACGTACATGAATCGCAGTGGGCAATTCGTTGCCCCATTCCTCTCTTCACTCTCCCTGGGAATCGAAGACATTCTCGTCGTTTACGACGATCTGGACCTTCCTCTGGGCCGCATCCGCCTGGCGAGGAAGGGGAGTTCCGGTGGCCACAACGGGCTGAAATCGTTGGCCTGCCACCTTGAATCGGAGGCATTTGGCCGTTTGAAGCTTGGAATAGGCCATCCAGCCCCCCCCCAGGACGTCGTAGAGTGGGTTCTGGCGCCGTTTTCCGGTCCCGAGGGAGCGGTCATCAGCGAGGCGATTTCTCTGGCGATAAATGCTGTACAAGACTGGGTTCATGGTGGTATGGATATGGCGATGAACCGGAACAATGGCCTTTTTGTTCGCTACACGCAAGATTCAGAAGGAGGTAACTGATGCTGGTCGATCTATTTGGTCATCCACTCTATGTTGCAGTGGGTGCTGGGATTCTCAGTCTCTTGTTCGCTTTGACGCGCGGATTCTGGGTAAAAAAGCAGGACGCAGGAACTGACAGAATGAAGGAACTGGCCGGGTACATTCGAGAGGGCGCCATGGCGTTCCTGGCTCGAGAGTACAAGGTCCTCTCCATTTTTGTGGTGGTTGTGGCCATTCTGCTGGCCCTTGCCAACGCTTCGTTGGAGTCGAGCCACTGGCTCATCGCAGTTTCCTTCATCGTGGGCGCTTGCTGCTCGGCCCTCGCCGGCTATTTGGGAATGAGCGTAGCGACCATCGCCAACGTGCGAACGGCCAATGCTGCCAGAAAGGACCTGAACTCCGCCTTGAAAGTAGCTTTCACCGGTGGATCCGTGATGGGTCTCTCCGTGGCTGGTCTGGGCGTTCTCGGACTCGGTCTCCTCTTCCTCATCTATGACAGCATCGGAATCTTCGGCGAGCTCTCGGAGAGTGCCCGTCTGCTGAACGTGTTGGCTGGATTCAGCCTCGGCGCTTCCTCCATCGCACTGTTCGCCCGTGTTGGCGGCGGTATCTACACGAAGGCTGCCGACGTCGGCGCCGACCTCGTTGGAAAAGTGGAAGCTGGAATCCCCGAAGACGATCCTCGAAACCCCGCGGTTATCGCCGACAACGTTGGAGACAACGTGGGTGACGTGGCCGGCATGGGCGCCGACCTGTTCGAATCCTATGTTGGTGCCATCATCAGCGCCATGCTCCTGGGCTGGACCTTGACCTACGCCTTGGGCAAAACCCTCATGGGCGTTGATTACAACCTGGTCTTCCTTCCCTTGATTCTGGCTTCGGTTGGAATCGGCGCTTCCATCATCGGTACATTCTTCGTCCGCACGAAGGATGGGGGCAACCCCCAGACGGCCCTCAACACAGGCAGCTTCGTCGCTGCTGTCTTGACCGCCGGCCTGTCCTTCCTCGTCATTAAGAACATGATCCCGGAGGTCTGGTTCTTTGTCCGTGGCGAGGACGGAACGTTCCTGCAGCAGGTCACTGGCGCAGTCGCCCCTGCAAACTCCATCAACGCTCAAATGGGCATCTTCCTGGCAGGTCTGTCGGGTCTCATTGCCGGAACCCTGGTGGGACTGGCGACCGAGTACTTCACCTCCGAGAAGTCTCCCTTTGTGCGCAAAATCGCCAAAGCATCCAACACCGGTGCGGCCACGAACATCATCACCGGCCTGTCGGTTGGAATGCTCTCCACGGCCCTCCCAGTGCTCCTCATCGCTGCCGCCATCGTCATCGCATATTACACCGCTGGACTTTATGGCATCGCCATCTCCGCCATCGGTATGCTGGCCACCATCGGAATCCAGCTTGCTGTTGACGCTTACGGCCCCATCGCCGACAACGCCGGCGGGCTGAGCGAAATGGCTGAACTCGGACCCGAGGTTCGAGCCCGTACCGACAAACTGGACGCTGTTGGAAACACCACGGCAGCCATTGGCAAAGGCTTTGCCATCGGTTCTGCGGCTTTGACGGCGCTGGCACTGTTTAGTGCTTACACCGAGAAGTTTGCCCACATGACCCTGGACATCCAGAACCCCACCATCATGGCGGGTGTGCTCATCGGCGCCATGCTGCCTTTCCTTTTCTCTTCTCTCTCCATGGCCGCCGTGGGCACCGCTGCCCAGGCCATGATTGAGGAAGTCCGACACCAGTTCAGAACCATTCCTGGCATCATGGAAGGTACTGGCAAACCGGACTACCGACGTTGCGTGGACATCTCCACCGCTTCCGCCATCAAGCAGATGGTTCTCCCCGGCCTCATTGCCGTGATCACCCCCGTGGTGGTTGGCGTCATCAGCCCGGCAGCTCTGGGTGGACTGCTCGCCGGCGTGACCGTTTCTGGTGTGATGATGGCCATCTTCATGTCCAACGCCGGTGGTGCGTGGGACAACGCCAAGAAGTACATCGAAGGCGGCGCTGAAGGCGGCAAGGGCTCTGACAGCCACAAAGCGGCGGTTGTTGGCGACACCGTCGGCGATCCCTTCAAGGATACTGCCGGCCCGTCCCTGAACATCCTCATCAAGCTCATGTCCGTGGTTGCCGTGGTTATCGCGCCCTTCCTGGCCAATCTCCACGCCGACAAGGCTGCCGACACCGAGAAGGTCGTCGAGCCCCAAAAGCAGGCTGTCCTCATTCTGGACGCCAGCCAAATCGACCAGGACGGCCAGGATTGGTCCGAGCTGT
>CALFHQ010001017.1 GCA_937876385.1 uncultured Pseudomonadota bacterium | reverse complement strand
GTCTTCGCCTCGGCTTCGGTGGCCTTGCGCATGGTTCTCGTTGGGGCGACAAACCACGCCAGTGAACCCCACCACGGACAAAGCCCGGCCCTGGAACTGGCGCACCTCATCGCTTCCCTCTCCTCCCTGCCCCAACTCGCCACGGGGCTCGAAGAAGCTGCCCAGGCTACCGTCGTGCACGCCCGCCTGGGAGAAGTGGCCCTGGGAACATCCCCCGGTACAGCAGAACTCATCGTCACCCTGCGGGCCCATGACGACGACGTCCTCGAACGACTCAGGAGGCGGGCCCTCGCCATGGGTGAAAAGGCTGCCCTGGGGGGAGGATTGCGCTTCGAGCACCAATGGTTGGAACCCTTCATCGCCACCACCAACGACGACGAAACAGTGTCTGTGACTGAGACTCTGTGCAGGCAAAACGGTTGGGACGTGGCATTCCCCCCGCACCCTTTTCCGTGGTCGGAGGATTTCGGACTGTTTCTTCAGAAATTCCCGGGAATGCTCTTCGGCCTCGGCTCTGGAGAATCGTGCCCTGCTCTCCACCATCCCACTTACGACTTCCCGGACACCATCCTCCTTCGAGGGGTGGACGTCATGGAGGGGTTGGCCCGTGCTTTTGCTAACGGAAAGGGAGGTTGAATCATGGTTGGCAAGTTCCCTACTTCAGTCATTGAGCTTTCCCAGACTGCGCTGCGCAAGAATATCACGTTCCTTCGCACCTATCTTCCCGAAGGGTGCGAGTTCTGCTCGGTCATCAAGGGCAACGCCTATGGCCACGGCATAGCGACCTACCTCCCCATGGTGGAGAAGTGCGGAGTCAAGACCTTCGCCGTGTTCAATGCCGACGAAGCCTGGGTCGCCTGGAATAGCGCCCGGAAGTCCAGCCACATCATCATCATGGGGGATCTTGAGGGGGTAGCCCTTGAGTGGGCCATAGAGAATGGTCTGGCGATGTTCGTCTTCAACCTGGAGCGCCTCAAGGATGCTGCCCGAATCGCCCACAGAATGGGGAAACGAGCCCGGGTTCACCTGGAGTTGGAGACTGGACTCAATCGAACCGGGTTGCGAAAGGAAGAGCTGCTGTTGTGCAAGCGCTTTCTCGACGACCACCCCGACGACATCCGCATCGAGGGAGTTTGCACCCACTACGCCGGTGCTGAGAGCATCGCCAACTACCTGAGAGTTCAAAACCAGATGGTTCTCTTCGGGGAGCTGTGCGGCTACCTTGACGAGATGGGGGTGTCCTACGGCTCGAAGCA
>CALFHQ010001016.1 GCA_937876385.1 uncultured Pseudomonadota bacterium | reverse complement strand
TCGTGGGATTTGGCCGTATGGCTGTACAGGCTGACATCCACCCCTTTGACTCCCTTTTTAGCGAAGGTCGAAGCGGTCCTCTTTGTTGCGCCAAAACCGCTGGTCTTCAGCAGCACGACGAATCCCAGGCGCTGCGCCTCGGAGAGGATCTCCTCCAAGTCCTTCCTCACCAGAATCTCCCCTCCGGAAAAGGTCACCGCAACCACATGCATGGCCGCTGCCTGGCCAAGCAATGTGAAGAGCTGTTTGGTGGTGAGTTCGGTAGTGTGCTGACGCCCTTGCAGGTAGCAGTGCCTGCATCGCAGTGGACATCGATATGTGAGGTCGATGTGGAGTCCAAAGAGCCACCCCTTTCTTCCCCAGATTGCCACCTGTTTGTCCAGGAGTGTCACGGGAGAATCTCCTGGAGTTTGGGGAGGGTCAAGTCGTCCAACGACACTTCAAGGGAACAGAACGATGCACTCTTTGCAAAGGCGTGGAGGTTGGAGAGGACGAGGCTGCGAAGGGGAGCATCTCCCGGCCAGAGGATGGCGTTTCGAGTCAGCCTCTGGAAGCCCATTTTTGAATTCAACGGAGTAGCACGGGTGCTTGTTCCTCGTTCCAAGAAGGCAGCTCCTTCCACCGGACCCTGGACGTCAAATCGTGCCATGGAGCTGCCAACAAACCAGCGGTTGTCTTCCGGGACCACGACGGCCTGGTCGTCGGTGAGGACTCGAACAACGGGTGAGAGTGAGTCGGCGAGGGTGCTCTTGCCCACCCCGCTTTGTCCTGAGACGAGCCACCCCTTCTCAGGAAATATTTCTACAGCAGAAGCGTGGAGGAGAAAACCGCCGTCGAGGAGGGTCCAGGCCATTCCGAGGCTTGTGACAAGCCCCAGCCCCAGTTGGTAATTGGGACTGTTTGGTGTTGTCCAGTGAACCTGGGCGTCAGTGCGGGTCACATGCGCCGTCCAGGAAGGGGTCTTCAGGGCGATTGCTTCTCCATCGAAGGAGGCTTCCGGAACCGCCGGTTCATGGGGCGCGGTTCCGGCGTGTTCGAACAGCGACACTGAGCGCTGTCGAGAGCGAGCAGATTGGGTTTTGAATCGATCAAGGGCATAGCCAAAGGGGGACTCATTTGCGGGAAATTCCCAGTAGTAGGGGCCAAAAGCCAGGAGCATTGGGGGAGAATCCAGGGGCATGAAAAGCGAAGGGCGCGCCCTAGTTCAGGTTCTCTGGTGGGCAGGGGCCTCCAAAGGGTCCCGGCGGACAGCTAGGAGTCTGAAGAACCTGCTTCTCGAAGGTCTCTTCCGATTCCACTGCGGGCTTTTCGTAGGCTTTCTTCTCTTGGTTGTTCTTTTTGTCTGCCATGTTTCTTCCCTCGTTCTCAGGATCCGTCTGCCCATAGTAAACGTTTCGAGAAATCGATGCAACGTCCTTCCCCGATTCTCGTGTCTTTGTGCCCCTTCACGACCCCTCGTTCCGGGGCCGGGGTGCCTGGCTGTCAGTACACCACCACCGCGTATCCCTTCGATACGACGCCGATGAGCAGGTCGGGGAATCCATCACCGTTGAAGTCCCCAATGCTCTGGAGGTTGTAACCGCCGAAGTTCAAGTCGTTGGCTTCAAAGGGATTGGTGATGATTAGATCGGCCTGCGGGTACAGGTTGTCCTGGTCCAGGAATCCGCGAACGTTGAGTCGGATGGACACGTTTCCAAAGTGATCGTATGCGTTGAAGTCGCCGTAGACGATGTCCACGGAGGGCCCTTCGTCGGGGTTGGCGTTGTCAAAGTCCCCGGCGAAGGTCGTATTGAAGAAGTTCCCCGGAATCCGGAGCCCGTCGTCGCTGAGGGCGATTGCGCCACCGGCCTGGGGAACTGCGTCCAGGCGAATAGCGGTGCCGCCGGCCCCCGGCAAGTTCATGGTAGCTCCGTAGTACACATAGCTTTGAGACGAATTCTGGCTCCCAAAGTTGGGGTGGGTGACCAGGACGTCGAGGGTGCCGTCGCCATCCACGTCGTTGGCTCCGAAGATCCCCTCTGCGAAGTATGGAACCTGACTGAATGCAGTCTCCGGGAGGAGCTTCACGGTGGTGGAGTCTTCGCTACCGGTTCCATCAAGGGTAGCGGAAACGGAAAGAATCGTCGCACCCGTGACGGCTCTGCCCTTGACGACGAATACAGCACCGTTGTCCGGCGTATTTCCAAAGGCCGCGCTGCGCTTGCCGATGGCCAGGTCGTCAAACTGCTGTCCCGCTCCGGCGTTGTCGAGGAGGACGTTGCCGACCCCTCGTGTGGACCGTCCAAAATGCATGTTGGTGGGAACCAAGCCATCGATGATGATGGCGTTCCAGGCATCCAACTGAGCAGAATCGCTGAGCAGGAGCTCAGCGGGAGCGGTTGAGTCCAGGGCGGTTGTGCCGGGAATTACGTAGACTCTACGCTCCTCCGGGACGCTCACCACAATGTCGAAGAGAGGTGCCCCTTCGACCGTGGAGTCACCGTTGAAGTTTCCAGCGAAGGCGATGAGAGAGCTGGCGTGGAAGGTCCCATCGACGTCGCCATGGATCACCAGGGCGGGGGTGTCATCAACGAAACCAGCGGCGTTGCCCAGGTACACCCTGAATTCGTCAGTCAGGGCGCTCGACGCATCTCGATAAGCCTTTGAGCCGAGGTCGAGGTAGCCGTCTCCGTTGACGTCACCCAGGCTGCTCATCAAGGTTCCTTCCCCG
>CALFHQ010001015.1 GCA_937876385.1 uncultured Pseudomonadota bacterium | reverse complement strand
CCTCCAATACGGAGACTCCCTGGCGTTTGTCGAGCTACGATGGCAAACCCATTGAAATCATCACCCACGTCATCGACGCATCAGACGGTGAGGGAGCCGCTACGAACATGGCCATCGCCGACCACGGCGGCGGCAGTTACTACCATGCCAACACCATGGACCCGGAAGCGCTCCTGGCGCAGATGTTGGAGATGATCGACATCAAGCAGAACATGCTCGGCTGCATCCCCGACTGGGAAGGGATTCCCCTTCCGGAGAACACCAACCCTGAGGACACCGCGGGCCAGTAAGTTCGGAGGACAATTTGGAATCAAAGGAACCCCGGCGATTCAGTTTCCCGGTCGTGATCGGAATCTTGAATCTCGTTTTCGTGGGCGCGTTGGTTCTGCTCTTTGTTGTGGAGAGCGGCCCCCAACCTCCCTTGTCGGATGAAGAGTTGGTGAACATTCAGGCCGGGGTCCCGCAGCCCGCCCCTCACGAACCGAGGTTCGAGGACAATCTTGCCGGTCAATTGGCCAGCTTGCCTCCCCCCACTTCCATGCAGACTCAAAAGGAGTTCCCCGCCCTGCTGGCCGAGGGGATCGGTCTGGATGCCTTTGACCCCCCCGCGTCAAAGGGAGCCTCGTTGCAGGTGGCAGAAGAGAAGGATGTCGCCGGAGGGAAGCTCACCGACTTTCGTATTCGCTTCGGGCGTCCCCCCATCGCCACCCGCGCACTTCTCCTGGCGCACTCCCCAAAAAGTGCGGAAATGGTAGTCGTGCTCCACGGTCACAACACAACCGCCGAAGATACCCTGGGGCTCACGGAGTCCGAAGACTACATGCACGCCGTAGGGAGGAAGCTCTTCGACGAGGGGTATGACGTTCTCGTTCCCGAGTTGAGCTGTGATGGTGTCGTCAGCGGCTTCATCAATGCCAGTCTGGCGTTGTGGGGAGCGCAGATTTACGGCCTGTGGGTGCGCACCGTGTGCGACCTCTCTCACGGCCTGAAGCTGAAGGAGCAGTACCAGCGCGTTTCTCTCTATGGGATGTCAAATGGGGGGCTCGTCGCAGACAAGGTCTCAGCCCTGTGTGGAGGCTTTGATATCGTCTTCGTGGACGACATCCTGACCGATTGGCGAGCCTACGCCGCTCAGAACATGGGGCTGATGTTTCAGCACCAGCAGTACGCCGTTTACTACCTGAATCGCTTTTTGTCTCAGAGTTCTTTTCTGGGGTACCTCGACCACTCCACCGGGGAGAAGTTCTACACCCGCACCCAGGAGTACTTCGAAGCGAACCTGGCCCCCGGGCTGGACGGAGCGTACGTGACAGCTCCCTTGTCCGACGATGCATCCATCCATCTTCTGTACAAAGAGCACCCCGAGCATGAGCCTGAAACGGCCTTGCTGCTGAACGTGCTGAAGGGAGAGTGGAAGAAGGCCAGCGGGGTTTCTCTGAAGAAGCTGTAAGGCCTCTCCTATTCCTCGTCCTCTTCTTGCTCCCTCAAGCTGGTTCCCCGCCTCAACGTCCCCGGTCCAAATCGCTCCTCGATGGCGTCTGCTGCCCGATCCACCCGGCGAAGTCGCTGCTGGCGAGGGGTTTGCCAGAGGGAGCCCGATTGCCCGCCCGGGCGGAGGTCAAAAGCGGCCATCCCCACCAGGCGAAAGGGGGTCGTGAGGTCGAAGGCGGAGAGCAGCGGGAGGGCTTTCTCGAGAAGGAGGTCGGCATTGTCTGTGCCCGGAACCATGGCAGTCTGACGGGTCATCAGGCGGAACCGGTTTGTCTTCAATTTGACCCGGACGCCCCCTGCCACGAGCCCCTCCTTTCGAAGGGTGCGGGCGATTCGGTCGGCGCAACGGATGAGGTGGGGACGGATGGCATCCACTCCGGTGATGTCTTGTTCCAGCGTTGTTTCGGCTCCGATGCTCTTGCGCTCCTGCGGGGAGGTCACCTCTCGCAGGTCCAACCCATTGGCGAGGCGATGAAGTTGAACTCCCTGGTTGCCCAGCACCCTCTGCAAGGTCTCTGGATCTTCCGATGCAACGTCCCGGATCTTTCTGAGTCCAGCCTTGTGAAGCTTCTCCAGAGTTTTGGGCCCCACCCCCCAGAGCTTCGAGACATCCATGGGCCACAAGAAGGAGCGCACAGTCTCTGGAGGCACCACGGTGAGTCCGTCCGGTTTCTTGTGGTCGCTGGCGACTTTGGCGACGAACTTGGAGTTGGCACAGCCCACCGACACGGTGAGCCCTCCGGTGGCTTCGAACACCGCTTCCTTCACCTTTCTGCCCATCTCCTCCGGCGGTCCGAAGATTCGCACCGACCCCGACATGTCGAGGAACGCTTCGTCCAGAGAGAGGGGCTCGACCAGCGGAGAGAAGCTGGCGAACACTGACATGATGATTCGAGAGACTTCCTCGTACCGCTTGAACCGTGGAGGCAGGACAATGGCGTCAGGGCACTTTCGAAGGGCGATGGCCATGGGCATGGCACTTCCTACCCCGAAGGGACGTGCTTCGTAGCTTGCGGTGCTCACAACGCTTCTCTTCCCTGTCCCCCCGATGAGAAGGGGCTTCCCTTTAAGCTCGGGGTTGTCCAACTGCTCCACAGCGGCAAAAAAGGCGTCCATGTCGGCGTGAAGGATGATTCGTTTCCAGTCAGGTGTGGGCATGGCTCTACCTCAGTTCCCACGATTGATTGCCGTGCAACACCACGACGCCGAAGTCTCGAAAGGGGGGAAGGTAGGCGAGGGGAGGAGGGACGGTGCGTTTTCCCTTTGATAGGGTGAGGGTGGCTCGCCGGCGCCCGAGATCGTAGGTGACGTCGTAGGTGGCATCCCCCATCTCCACTCGGCTGGGGAAGGTGCCGTCGCACCAGTCCACGATGCTCCGGGGTAGGGGAGGAACCAGAAGATCTTCTCGAGACAGGAGGGGAAGGTCCCTCCCAGATTCAAACCCGACTTCGGCCAGACGGCTCACAGCCCAATCCCGGAGCGGGGGAGCATCCAGCGGGAGTTTCTCCTCAGCGACTTCCCAGCCCACCGTTTCAGGGACGAGTCTTCCCTGCTTCAAGCGCCGAAAGAGCCTTCGTCGCTCCAGTCTCTTGAGGCTCTCTTGGGCGGTCTCTCGAAAGATGCTGCCTCGAGTAAACAGCGTCGCCATGGCTTCCCTGGCCAGTCTGCCAACTGGGATCTCCTCTCGAGATTCCAACACGGCACCGGCGAAGGTCCGATTGACTCGAGCGACCACCTTGCCTTCCACCACCGCCGGTTGGTCCACCTCGTCGTCCCCCAGACCGGCTTCGAGGAGCCACTCCACCGGGACCGGCATGGCGCAGGTGATGATTCGCAGTCGCTTTCGGTAGTCCACCCCGATGGCGTGGGTATCCAGAACCACCAGGGCTCTGGCCTTGTCTTCGTCGACCAGGCTGTCTCGTCCCAGGCTGATTTCGGTTCCGCCGTTGGACCAGGCGGTTTTCTTCTTGCGCCTTCGAGGAATGTGGGCCGTCCTCGGGTCGCTGCGAAGCGCTGCCAGCGCCAGGGCATGCCGGTCGATGGTCAGAGTGGTCGGCAGGGGAGCGCTGATGGACCAGGCGTCTCGGAGTCGCCGCCGAACCAGAAGGGCCTCCTCCAGAGTCGCTCCGTTGATGTCGGGAGCTCCGTGGCCGGTTCTGAGGGCCCGAATGACCGCTACGGCGTCGCATCGGTGAAATCCGATGTCGTTGGGCTCTCGAGAGGGGGGAGTCTGGCGAAACAGCGGTCGACCGACGGAGAGCACCGATACAAGGTCGATAGCGTCGTCGAGATTCCCCATCTTTTCCGCCTCTGCCAGGAGTGCTCCCAACGGCGCGTCTAAGGGGAGTCCAGAAAGGAGGCGACCTCTCTCAGTCAGGTTGCACGAAGAGTCCACAGCCCGGATGAAGCGAAGATCGTCGAGGGCCTGTTCCAGTGCGAAGGGCTTTGGGGCATCAAGAAAGGGGAGGTGCTCCGGGTGGGCTCCGCAGGCAGCACAGGCCAACACCATGGGGGCGAGGTTTTCGCGGTAGATTTCGGGAGGGGTGACCTCTGGAAGGACAGCCTGCGGGCTCCACAGGCGAACGCTGAGTCCCGGCCCCAGGCGTCCGGCACGACCGCTGCGTTGGTCCGCGCTGTCTTTGGCGATGGGGACCAGGGTGAGGTAGCCTCGACCGTTGTGGTATCGAGTTCTGCGTACGAGCCCTGAATCGATGACGATGCCTATACCGGGAATGGTAATGGAGGTTTCGGCAACATTGGTAGCGACAATCGCTCGGCGTTTTCCGGCCGGCTGAAACACACGGCTCTGTTCTTTTAGCGTGAGTCCCCCGTGAATCTCCAGCACTTCTAAATCGGTGCGCCTTTTGAGAGCCTCCGCCACCGAGCGTATTTCCCCCTTGCCCGGCATGAAGACAAGAAAATCCCCCGGGGCTGAGCCGAACCGTGCCACTGCCTCCAGGACTCGCTCTTCGAGCCCTTTGGAGTCAGGAAGGAAGGTGCTTCCGGGCAGGTAGTGGTTCTTCACGGGATAGGTGCGGCCGGGTGCGTGGAGATGGCGTCCTTGGATGTGAGTTGCTATGCGTTCTCCCTGCATGGTGGCCGACATGACCAGGAGAGGTCCCTGGAACCGCTCGAGAAGGAGGGCCAGGAGGAGGTCGGTTTCGAGCCCCCGTTCGTGGAATTCGTCCAGAATGACGGTGGTGTAGTCGAGGGGGCGTGCAGCAGCGAGCCATCGCAAGACCACCCCTGGTGTTGCGAAATGGATGGCTGTTCGGGCGTCTCCCCGTCGGTCGTCTCGAACGGTGTATCCGACGCTGGATCCCAATTCCACCCCTTGCAACTCCGCCACCCGCTGAGCCAATCCGCGGCATGCGACCCTGCGAGGCTCCACCACGAGGACCTTTCCTTTGGCAGCGCACCACCGTGGGACTTGCGTGGATTTTCCCGAACCCGTAGGGGCGGTCAACGCTACTGGTCCTTGCTCAAGGGCGTCCAGGAGTGCTCCCTGGATTGCATCGATGGGGAGTTTGGAGGGCAAATCCTACTCTCCCTTCTCGGGCTCTTGGTCGAGGGCGGTTCGAATGGCTCTCAGCAGGGTTGAAGCGGAGTACGGCTTGTGGATGAGGCTGAGTCCTTCGTGGAGGACAAAGTTTGTGTGGACGGCGTTCTGGCTGTATCCACTGGCAAAAATGGTGGGTATGGCAGGTGAAGACTTGCGGATTTCCTCCAAGGCCTCTTTCCCACCCATGTCGGGCATGACGACGTCGAAGAGCAGGAGGTGGATGGTGTCGGCGTGCTCCTTGAAGAGAGACACTGCTTCCTTCCCATCTCGGGCGCTGAGGACTGTATACCCTGCCCGTTCGAGGATGGTCTCGGCCAGGTGGAGCACGGACGGGTCATCTTCTGCCAGAAGGATGGTCTCGTCTCCACCTTTGGCGGTGCCCTCAATGAGCTTTCCGACGTTTTTGGCCCGTCGTTCGCTGATGGGTAGATATACCTTGATGGTGGTCCCCTGGTTCAATTCACTGTAGCCAGTGATCATCCCGTCGTGTTGCTTGACGATACCGTAGACCATCGCCATTCCCAGCCCGGTTCCAGAGCCCTCTGCCTTTGTGGTGTAGAAGGGCTCGAACATCCTCGCCAGGACCTCTGGAGGCATTCCGACTCCGGTGTCTGTGACGCTCATGAGGACGTATCGGCCCGGCAGCGCCCAGGCGTGGTTCTCGCAGTACTCGGAGTCCACCAGGACGTTCTGGGTTTCGATGGTCAGTTGTCCCCCGCTGGGCATGGCATCTCGGGCATTGATGCACAAGTTCATCAAAACCTGTTCGAGCATTCCGGGGTCGGCGCTGATGGACCCGATTGCCTTGCCGGGGAGCCAGTCCAACTTGATGTGAGCGCCGATGACCCGCCTTAGCATAGAAAGGAGGTTCTCTATAAGCACGTTGGGGTCTACGACATCCGGCTGCATCACCTGGCGACGGCTGAACGCCAACAATTGGCGAGTCAATTGAGCCGCTCGTTTGGCGCCTCTGTATATCTCCCGAATCTCCTCTCGCTCATTCTCGGGCTCATCGGGGGAGGTCATGAGTAGTTGGGAGTACCCCATAATGGCTTGGAGAATGTTGTTGAAATCATGGGCGACCCCTCCGGCCAGTTGTCCCACAGCTTCCATCTTTTGTGCCTGGACGAGCTGATGCTGGAGAACTTCGCTGTGACGCTCGGCTTCTCGCCGGCTCGTGATGTCATGGACGATGGAGTAAAGGAGTTCCGTATCCCTCAGTTGGATGGGACCGGAGAAAACCTCCACGTCTCGAAGCGATCCATCTGCGAGCACATGTTTGGAGTAGAAGTGCCGTTGCTCCTCGTTCTCAGCCATGGAGATTCGATGGGTGACGTCGTCGGTTTCCAACGCGAGGATCTGGTATATTGTACGTTCCTTCAGTTCATCCACCGACCACCCGTAGAAGCGGCTGGCAGCGGCGTTGGCGTCCACGATTCTGCCGTCCTTGATGGCAATGAGAAGCATCGCTGCCTGGTTGTTCTCAAAGAGGCTGCGGTAGCGCTGT
>CALFHQ010001014.1 GCA_937876385.1 uncultured Pseudomonadota bacterium | reverse complement strand
CTGGGTAATTGGAGTGGGTTGGCAGCCGGCAAAAGACCACAACGCCAGTGCAACTCCCAACACGATTGCTTTTGTGTTCATGGGTCCCCTCCTAGCGGCTGATTGTGAGGTTGAAAATGGACAGGGCGCCACTGCTTCCAGGACCGGACTCCTGCACCTTGAAAGTGGCCTTCTTGTACTTGAAGGTCACCGGGCCCAGCAGGCGCTGAGAGCTGGCTCTCTTGTGCTTGGCCGGGACCGCTGCCAAACTGCGGGAGCTGCCCAGCTTTCGCTTGGATTCCAGCGCACCGGCCTTCTTGAACAAGTTGCTCGCCTGCCCCAGAGCCTGGGAGCGTTGCCCATTGATCGTGTTGATCTCCTGCTGGAGCTGTTGGTACTGTTTCTCCAAAGCGACCTGTTGGGGAGTTTTCTCTTCTTCCGGCGGTGCGGTGGCGCATCCCACCACTACCAGAGCCGTCACCAGCAGCCAGGTTCTCAGCACTCTCATGTCTCGCCTCCATGGGGTTCAATTTGTGGAATTATGACGGCTTCCATCGGCGATGTAAACAACTGCGTTGACTACATTGGATGGTTGATTGCTACCATGAAGAGGCCTACAATTCACGTGAAGATGGTTACTCTATCTGGTGGAGGTTCCGTGCCCGATTCTACGCTGATCTGCTTTCGATGTCGTCGACCCCTGCCGGATGACTCAACACACTGCCCACACTGCGATGTTACCGATCCCCCGTCATCCACCTACCCAGGAGATTCCGAAGACCCGGAGTCGATCCGTATCGAGCGGGCGTTTCTACTCGATGCAGCCCTTGAGGTAAGCAATCCAGAGGGCCCCACCTTCCTCGGCTTCTCGGAAGATGAATTGGTATGGCGCCACGAGCGAATCCCCCCCCTACCCCTGGGCAAGGGACACCTGACCTTGAGCCACGAAGAAGACACAGAGTTAACCCTCCGCAAGTTGACCATGGGGGAGAATTGGGAACGGGGACAGGCAGCGATTCGGCTGGGCCAGGAGGCGAACAAGCCCCCTCAGCCAGAGCTCGTGATGAAGCTACTCAGGCGCCTGTCAGACCGAGACAACGACGTGCGGGTCTGCGTCCTCTGGGCGTTGGGCAAGATGACCAACATGATGCTCCTTCCCCCCCTCCTCGAAATGAACAAGCTCGAAACGGACGTAACCGTTCGTCCCCAGTTGGCAGCGACCCTTTGGCACATCCTGGGACCTCCCGAGCGATTCCGGAAGCAGAAGAACGCCATCACTGCCCGTCGCATCGAGGAGCTCACCGCCGATCTTCGCCAGGAACCCACTGCAGACAAGCACTTCCTGCGCGGTCGGGCGCACCTCAACACCGGTCAACTCCTGAAGGGTGCCGGTGACTTCAGTCGTGCCCTCGAGCTGGGCCTCTTGGAGCCACACACAGCATACCTCTTCAGGAGCCAGTCGTTCCTCCTCATGGGCAAGCCCCTCTTCGCCCTGGACGACCTCCTGCTGTGCCCACGGGACGAAGAGTACCCCGCCCTGTTCCACTTCCACAAAGCGACCCTCATGGCCCTCGCCAAACAGATCGTCAACACAGCACGTGAAAAGGGACTCAACGAGTACGCTCGACTCTTTGAACGACGGCTCGAGAGACTGTAGGAGCACGCAAGCAGCAGCACGCCGCGCGCAGCAGGACACCAACACCTTCTCGGTTGCTGTTTCATGCCCCGCCTTGCAGCCCAAACGGAGTTGGCTCAGTCAGTGAGCCAACTCCGTTTGGTCGAGATGCCCCTGTTTAGATGAGCAACTTGGCCGGAATGCTTGTGAGGCTGGTGCGAATCTGGGCGTCGTGTCGATGGGAAGTGTCCACGCCCGGTTTTGGAACCGGCCACCCAGCAATCGCCGGGCTCTCATCGCATTTGGACAAGTCCACCTCCGGCGACGCAACCTTCGTGGCCTTCAAGACGGCGTTCAGGACATCTTGAACGGAGCGTTCCACAACCGCATCGATAACAGGCGCTGCATTGCGCAGGGTGCCATCGCTTCGCACAAAGGTTCCCCCGGTCTCAAAATGAGTGCTCGCCGGGAGCACCACATCGGCTCGTCCAGCAGTGAGGGAATCAAAAACGTCCTGAACCACGAGAAACTCGACGTTCTCGAAGATGTCGCGGCTTTCGGGATCCGACAGGGGGTCTTCCCTCAGCAACCACGCACCCAGAATCTCTCCACCGTGAAGAGCGGTGACGATTTCTTCCTGCTGGCCCTCAGATTCGGGCAGGAGACCTGCCCGCTTGATACCAGCCAGGTTGGCCGAGTTCGCGGTAAGAACGACGCCGCTCTTCGAGCCGGCGCCGGCCAGTTCGACCATCTCTGCCAGCATGAGCAAATCGTCGGGAGAACGATTCTCCCCTTCCACGTTGTACAGCCCGACCACCGGCCCATCAGCCTGGGCCAGAATCGCTCCGGCGGCATCCAGTTGGTCCAGGTTCACGCCGGTATCCCGAGCAACACGCTTGGGGTTCACAGCGGCCAGTGCGTGGGCCACTGCAGTGACCTCTTCGGGAACGCTTTGGGCGCTACGAATCACCTTGGAAAGCAACCACCCCATGACCAGCGAATGGGTTCCCTTGCGAGCTTCCAACCAGGCAGATGAGAGGCGCATGAGTCCACTGTGGGAATCGGTGATCGAGATGATGGTCGCCCCATTTCGGTGGGCTCGGCGAATTCGGGCTGCGGCCACCGGGTTCTTCACCGTCGGGTCTTCCCCCACGACCACCACAACCGAAGCGTTCTCCAGGTCGGCAAAGGAAGCCGTCGAAGCAGTGCTTCCCTGGAATCCGTTCAGAGAATACCCGTCGGCATTCGAGGCCAGGCTGGAGAGGCTCACGGTTCGGGCACCAAAGCCCTCGTTTCCAACGGCCGCCAGGAGGGCCGCCTCTTCGCAGGAAAGCTCGCCGGAACCACTCACCAGAACTGCATCGGTTCCATGGGTGTCGGCGACCTTCTTCAGCCCCGCAATAGCCGCATCAACGGCCTCGTCCCAAGTGGCTGGCTCCAACACTCCCTGCTTTCTCACCAACGGTTGTGTCACCCGGTCTCCGGCAAGAAACTCTTCATTGCCGAAGCGTCCGAGTTTGCAAATCATTTGACGGATTCCGTCTTCGTCTTCAGTAACACGAACGGAGTGCCCAAAGAGGTTGTCTCCCACTTCGATGTCGCACAATTCTTCGCAGAGGGTGCACACCGACGGGGCCTTCTCAATGACCGGATCGGTTCGGTGCAGCCCCTTGAAGTTCAAAGCTCCCGTGGGGCATGCGTCGACACAGTTTCCGCAAGAGATGCACTCTGTCTCCGTGAGGGGTCGGCCCAGGGTCGGTCGAACGATGGTTTCAAAGCCTCGGTCGATGAG
This sequence comes from uncultured Pseudomonadota bacterium, assembly GCA_937876385.1. GTDB lineage: Bacteria > Myxococcota_A > UBA9042 > CAIXZC01 > CAIXZC01 > CALFHQ01. The sequence goes on along the minus strand of CALFHQ010001014.1, from coordinate 3,175 downwards.
TCCCAGAGCCGCAATGCCCAGAATGTCGGAGCACGTTCGGATGCAACGAGTGCACAAGATGCACTTGTTGGGATCCATGATGATATAGGGGTTGCTTCGATCGATGCGATGCATGACGGCCTGGTGTTTGGCTGTCTCATCCACCGAGTATCGCTCAGCCAAGTCCCGCAGCTCGCAGTCCTTTGAGGCAGCGCAGCCACACGACAGGCAACGACCGGCTTCCTCCTCTACCTCGTGGTCGGGAATGCTGAACTCCCCTTCGTTGAAGTGGGTGATCCGCTCGGCTGGATCCGCCTCCCCCAGGTGAGCCCGTTTGGCGTTGGAGGACGGGGGAAGATCGGACTTCCGCAGCTCTCCGTAGTTCTCCTTTCGAGAAGAGTACTTGTCCAGAATCCGTGAAGCAGCCCCCACGGTGAGATATTGCTCGATGGAGAGTGCAGCCTTACGCCCCCAACCGATGGCGTCGATGACCACGGCAGGTCCGGTGACGCAATCGCCCCCGGCGAAGATCCCTTCGACGTTTGTGGAACAGGAGTACTCGTCTGCTTCCACGGTTCCCCATCGACTCAAGTCCAGCTCCTTGTCGCCGACCTGGGTCAATCCGTCGAGGTCAACCTTCTGCCCGATGGCCTCAATCACAACGTCGCAAGCGACGAAGTGGTCGCTGTCAGGCACCGGCACGGGTCGCCGACGACCGCTGGAATCCGGTTCTCCCAACTGCATCTTGATGCAGGTCAGCCCCTTGAAAGTGCCGTCCTCATCGGCAACCACCTGCGTGGGTGTGATGAGGAACTCCATTCGCACCCCTTCCTCGTCCGCTGCCACGATTTCCTCGTCGTTTGCCGGCATCTCGTTGCGAGTTCGACGGTACAGGATGGTGACATGCTCGGATTTGGCTCGCAGGGCGGTTCGAGATGCATCGATGGCGGTGTTTCCGCCGCCCACGATAACCACTTTCTTCCCTTCTACATTCACGGCGCAGTCGTTTTTCACGTCGTCCAAGTACTGAACGCCGGTGAACACTGCGGGGTGGTCTTCTCCCTTGATTCGTGCGCCGGTTCCCAGTTGCGCTCCCACGCTGACGAAGATGGCGTCGAAGTCGTTGTGCAACTCATCCATGGTCACGTCGCGGCCGATGCGGGTGTTGAGGCGAGCCTCCACGCCGAGGTCCAGGATTTGCTGAATTTCCCAGTCGAGGAGCTTCTGAGGGAGCCGGTAGTCGGGGATTCCCCAGCGCACCATCCCGCCGAGCTTGTCGTGCATCTCGAAGATGGTCACTCTGTGCCCTTTGAGTCTCAGGAAGTAGGCGGCCGTGAGACCGGCGGGGCCACCACCGATGATGGCAACGTGCTTCCCGGTGGCATCGCCGGGGACCTCTTCGTACGGATGTTCAATCCAATAGTCCGAGGCGGTTCGTTTGACCATGTTGATTCCAACCGGCTCGTCCAGAATGTCCCGTCGGCAGACTTCTTCACACCGCCTGACGCACACTCGTCCGCACAGCACCGGGAGGGGATTTCGCTCTCGAATGGTCTGAATGGCCTCGATGTACTTGCCTTCTTTGGCCAGCGCCAGGTACTGCTGGATGTCGATTCCAGCGGGGCACCCTCTGCTGCAAGGGGCCATGCAGTCGGCCGGGTGATTCGACATGAGCAGCTCAAGGGACGTCTTTCGAGCCTTCTCGACCCGAGGCGACTGGGTGTGCACGACCATGCCGTTCCCCGCTTCGGTGGAGCAAGCGGGGACGAGTTTGTTCATCCCTTCGACTTCCACAATGCACACGAAGCACGAGGTGTACGGCGGCAATGCCGGTTCGTAACAAAGGGTTGGGATACGCTCTCCAAAGCCCTCTCGGCGAGCCACCTGCAAGATGGTCTCTCCGGGGCTGGCCTTATATTCTTTGCCGTCAATGGTGATTTTCCGTTCTTGCACGGCTGACCTCCTACCGTCTCTACTGTTTGACTACGGCGTCGAAATTGCACACTGTGATGCACTTCCCACATCGAATGCACACTTCCTTGTCGATGATGTGAGCGGCCTTCCGCTCTCCCGAGATGGCATCCACCGGGCAAGCTCGAGCGCACAGGGTACAACCGGTGCACTTGTCCACGTTGATGGAGTAATCCACGAGGGCATTGCAGGAATGCGCAGGGCATTTCTTGTCCCGGATGTGCGCCTCGTATTCCTCTCGGAAATATTTGACGGTGGTGAGCACCGGGTTGGGAGCGGTCTGCCCCAATCCGCACAGGGTGGAACTCTTGATCTGCTCGGCAAGGTCAAGGAGCCGGTCGATGTCTTCCTCTTCTCCTTGTCCTGCAACAATTCGCTCGAGGATTTCGAGCATTCGCTTGGTGCCCACTCGACAGAAGGTGCACTTTCCGCACGATTCCGCCTGAGTAAACGAGAGGAAGTAGCGGGCCACATCCACCATGCAGGTGCTGTCGTCCATGACGATGACGCCGCCAGAACCCATGATGGCTCCGGTCTTCACGATGTTCTCGTAGTCGATGGGGGTTTCACCCATGCTGGCAGGAATGCACCCTCCGGAGGGTCCACCCATCTGCACGGCCTTGAAGGTTCGCCCGTCGGGAACCCCACCGCCCACTTCGAAGACGAGCTGGTTGATGGACATTCCCATGGGAACCTCCACAAGCCCGCCTCGGTTGATTTTTCCGGCCAGTGCGAAGACCTTGGTTCCCTTGCTTCCCTCGGTGCCCAGCGACGAGAAGGCCTCGGCGCCGTTGGAGATGATATACGAGAGGTTGGCCAGGGTCTCCACGTTGTTGATGTTGGTGGGTTTCCCGAACAGCCCTTTCACCGCCGGGAAGGGAGGTCGAAAACGGGGCATTCCACGACGCCCTTCGATGGAGGCCATGAGGGCCGTCTCTTCACCACACACGAAGGCTCCAGCACCCTCCTTTACCTTAATATTGAAGGTGAATCCGGACCCCATGATGTCTTCGCCCAGCAGATTGCGTTCCTTTGCCTGGCCAATGGCAGCACGCAGTCTCACCAGCGCTAGAGGATACTCGGCTCGGCAGTATACATAGCCAAAACTCGACCCGATGGCGTAGCCGCAAATGGCCATTCCTTCCAGGACGGAAAGGGGGTCCCCTTCGAGAAGAGAACGGTCCATGAAGGCACCCGGATCCCCTTCGTCGGCGTTGCAGATGAC
>CALFHQ010001013.1 GCA_937876385.1 uncultured Pseudomonadota bacterium | reverse complement strand
CGCCGGGGGTCTGGATGTCGTCGCAGAGATATCCTTCGGGGCAGACTTCGGGATCCATGGAGCAGTCCGCCCCGCAGAACTTTCCGGAGCCATCGTCGCTGGCCAGGCAGAGGTCGAGGGTGGTGGATTCAAACTCCTCGGGGCTGCAGTCGTCGTTGGTCCGGCACGGATTGCACAGGGTCAAGAACCGGGGAACGCAAATGTAGACGATGTCTGGACCCGTTCCGCCGGCGACACAGAGCCAGCCGTCCGGACAGTCCTCGACGCACTCCCGGGAGCACTTGGCGCCGTCGGGGGTGGGAACGCAGAAGCCGCTGTCACAGTCGGTGTTGGTGGTGCACTCGTAGCCGAACTCCCCAGGCTGCGGAATGTATTCGAAGGCGTCGAGGCGGGGTATGTCGATGGCGTCGAAGTCAGGAAGGTCTTCCTTGACTTCCTCTGCTACTTCCCTGGCCTGGGTGTCCTGGACGTCGAGGATGTCGTTGACTGGCTGAGTAGTGCCGCCTTCGCCGGAGCATCCTGCCCATGCGAGCACAGCGGTCAACAATGCGATTGCGGTCCATACACGGTATTTGGTCATTTGGTGGGTCTCCCATGGCAGTTCTGTCGCCGCGGGAACTATACCGAAGAAGAGACTGGTACTTCAAGGGAAATAGGCAAACAGTCCTTCCCCGAGGTGAATCGCTGGAGCGGGGTGGGGGCGTGTCGATTTGGTTGATTCAATGGAAGCTTTCGCGTAAGGTGTGGGCGCGAACTGACGGAGGGAACACTTCGATGAAGAACTGGCTGGTCCTATTGTGTGTTGGAGTGATCTCTGTCGCGGCTGGGTGCGACTCCAATGAATGCTCCCCCGATTGCGAAGGGAAGGTGTGTGGAGACAACGGCTGCGGCGGAAGCTGTGGTACCTGCCAGGAGGGGTCTGTGTGCTCCGTCGGTGGCTGCGTCGAGTGTACACCCGAGTGCAGCGGCCGCATGTGCGGACCGGACGGTTGTGGCGGAAGCTGCGGTGCCTGCACCGACTCCCAGGTTTGTGATCCAGACTCCTACTTGTGCATCAACGCCCCTGCAGATTGCGATCCCATTTGCGATGATTATGGATACTCCTGTGGCCCCGATGGCTACGGGGGAGAGTGTGGCGAATTCACAGACGGCGAGTTCTGTGGGCCGGCCCTGCATATGTGCGCATAACCCTGCACCCCCGACTGCTCCCTGCGATTCTGCGGCGACGACGGCTGCGGAGGGAGTTGCGGAGAGTGCGACTTGGAGCAAATTTGCGAAGGGGGGCAATGTGTTGCCAACGGAACCCTTCCCGAGGACGACTTCCGTATCGTCTTTGGATACAAGGGGCGAGTCCCCGGCTTCAACGACGACGAATTCGACCTCCACCTCATCCGCTCCGACGGAATGAACCCCATGACCCCCGATGTTCCAGGACCCCAGGCGCTCACAGCGTTCTCTTTGGAGAGCGCCTCCGATTGTCAGACCATCCTGGAAGAGGATGCCGAAGGGAACGTGCTTGAATACGGACCCTGCTCTTGTCAATTCGGCTGTATCGTGGACGACCGCCTGGATTGGATCGCCGTCTCTTTGAAGAAACCCACAATGGACGGCTTCACCTTCCAAATCGGCCGCTTCGATACCGAGAAGAAAGTGGCCATGGTCAAAGGGGTGAAGATGGAGGATGTCATCGACTTCAAGTTCGGTGGCAACTACCTGTACTACTCGAAGGTGAACACCTGCGCTGGAAAGAACTGCCAGTACACCGTTTGGCGACAACCTTTAGACCCCATCGGACCCGCAGAAGAGTTGTTCGTTTTTCCCCCCGAGGGAGACCCCGACTGGCCCGACCACTCCAACTACAAGGGGCACTTCAAAGTGAGCCGGGACGGCCAGGTGCTGGTCCTCCTGGGAACCACCATTCGGTCGGTTCGAGTGTACATGTGGAGGGACGGGAACCTCACCGAATTGGACTACATCTGCTCGTTGATGCAGGGTGGGACGTGCATCGGTGCCGGAAGTGAATACACCGACACCGACTCCGCAGCGGTCTCCCCCGATAGCTCGAAGATTGTCACTTTCTTTGTTGCCGAGAGGGACTTGAAGGTGCGGGTCTACGACACAACGACCTATGCCAAGAAATCTCTGACCCTGTTCTCTGCCGCGTCGGGAACCTACCTGGCGGACGTGTGCCCGACCCTCCGGCAGATTCCGTGGAGTTTCAAGGAGGTGGCGGGAGACCCGGTGTTCTCTCCCGAAGGCTCCTCGCTGTACTTCCTGGCCACCAACGACTGCGACGACCCCACGGGACAAGGGAAGATTTACACCGACATTCTCATGCTCGACCTGAGCTCCATTGGCGATGGAAGCCCCTTTGAGGAGAGTGACTTCGTAAACGTCACTCGAAATCCCAAGGACGACACCCCCCACAACGTAGAGCTTGAAGGGTTTGACCTTTCCCCGTCAGGGAAGACTCTGGCCCTCACTGGAACTCCCTTGTTCAGTCAGGGGGAGATGCTCCAGAGCGACTCCGACCGAGCTCGCCGAGACAAAGAAATCTGGCTGATTGGAACCAGTGGGGCGGGCATGACCCAGCTCACTGACAACTTGAAGTACATGGCGAAGAATCCCAAAGCGCTGGATTCTTCCGTTACGGACTATTACAATAACCAATGACCTAGGGAGAGCTCCCATGGCGCATGAAGAACCAGTAAAGTTTCGCTGTTACAAGTGTGAAGACCCGCTGACCTTTTCGACGAAGATCGGCCGGCGCGACATGTGTCCAAATTGCTACGCGTATCTGCACTGCTGCAAGAACTGTCAGTTCTGGGATCCCAGCGTGCACAACGAGTGTTTGGAGAATCGGGCCGAGTTCATCCGAGACCGGGAAGAGGGAAACTTCTGTCTCTACTTCACCTTCAAGGAGGTTGAGGACGGGGACGAGTCGGAAGCCGAGAAGGCCAAACAGAACATTGAGAAGATCTTCGGCATCAAGGTGGATGAGGGAAAGAAGGCTCCCAAAACAGCCGACGATGCCAGACGTCGATTGGAAGACTTGTTCAAGAAATAGGAGGACAAACAATGGATCCTGATTCGGTGGTGGTGGTCTCCGTGACGACCCCTCCAGACATTGCGTCAAGCATCGCTCACGCCCTCGTGGAGAAGCGATTGGCAGCGTGCGTCAATATCGTTCCGACGGTGACTTCGGTGTACCGCTGGGAAGACAAGGTCGAAGAGGATCAGGAAAGCCTCCTGCTCATCAAGACCACCGCCGTGATGTTCGAAACGGTTAGCGCCACAGTGCGGGAATTGCACCCGTACGCCGTTCCGGAAATCATGTCCACCCCCATTGAAGATGGCTATGAAGGCTATGTGAGATGGGTGCGGGACAATGTCGGAGTACAAGAGCCCAAGGACGGCTGATTCCCGGGCGATTTCGAGGATGCTCTACTGCGCCGGATTGTCCGTTGCTTTTCTACTATCCCCTACCTTTCCTGCCAACTGTCCGCATGCCGCTTCGATGTCCGAGCCTCGGCTGCGTCGCACGGTGACTGTCACATTCCGTTTGGACAACACGTTCACAAACGCCGCGATTCCCTCTTCCGTGGGCCCCTCGAAGGGAGCCGAAGGGAACGGGTTGAAGGGGATGATATTAATCTTGTTTGGAATGTGGGAAAGCAAACGAACAAGCTGACGGGCGTGCTCCGGGGAGTCGTTGACCCCTTTCAGCAGCACGTATTCGAAGGTCAACCGTTGGCGTGGAGCCAGGGGAAACTTCTTCAAGGTCTCCATCAACTGCTCCAGGGGATACTTCTTCGATACCGGCATCAAGTCAGCTCGAAGCTCCTGGTTCGGGGCGTTGAGGGAGATGGCGAGGTGTGCATCGATTTCGGTGGCCATTCTCTCAATGCCCGGGAGCACTCCGCACGTGGACAGGGTGATTCGACGACGAGAAAGGTCGCACCCTCGAGGATGTTGAAGCAGGGTTACCGACTGTTTGACGCTGTCGAAGTTCAGGAGAGGCTCTCCCATCCCCATGTAGACGAGATTTCGAATGCGTCCTTCCCCCGCAACGATTCGGGCCAGATGGTGCTGGTCCACGATTTCAGCAGCGGTGAGGTTGCGA
>CALFHQ010001012.1 GCA_937876385.1 uncultured Pseudomonadota bacterium | reverse complement strand
CCATGCGCATCATCATCTCCCAGAACCCGGACGACCTCCTCCAACAGGCCGAGGCATCCACGAAGCGATACCGGGAAGGAAACTCTTTGGGACCCCTCGATGGCGTTCCCATCGCGGTAAAGGACGAGCTCAACCAGGCCGGCTACCCAACCACCGTGGGAACCCGATTCCTGGGCACCAACCCCGCGACTGAGGATGCGACGGCGGTACACCGACTCCGACAAGCCGGCGCTTTGCTCTTTGGAAAGGCGAACATGCACGAAATCGGCATTGGGGTCACTGGGCTCAACCCACACCACGGTGCGGCGAGAAATCCGTGCGACCCCGCTCGGGCAACCGGCGGTTCGTCCAGCGGTTCGGCAGCGGCCGTGGCGGCAGGACTGTGCCCCATCGCAGTTGGAGCTGACGGTGGAGGGTCCATCCGAATTCCAGCAGCCTTCTGCGGAGTTCCAGGGCTCAAAGCGACCTTTGGACGAGTCAGCGAGCACGGCGTGGCCCCGGTGTGCTGGTCTGTTGCCCACGCCGGCCCCATCGCTGCCTCGGTTCGTGATTTGGCCCTGGCGTACTCGGCAATCGCCGGTGCAGACCCTGCCGATCCTCTGAGCCTGGGTGCCCCCACTCCGTCCCTGTATTTGCCCTCAACCGATGGACTCAAGGGGGTGCGACTGGGTGTCTACTCACCCTGGTTTGAAGACGCAGACGAAGACGTCGTGAAGGAGTGCAGGAAGCTCCTGGCCCAATTGGAAGACCAAGGGGCCCAACTGGTCGAAATCTCCATCCCGGACCTTCCATTGATCCGGTCGGTACACCTGGTCACCATCGTCTCGGAGATGGCAACGGCACATGACGAATACTACCGTGAACACCGAAAAGACTACGGCCTCGACACCCGACTCAATCTGGCCCTTGGACGCTCGCTTACCAGTCGAGACTTCGTCCACGCACAGCGTCTTCGAGACCAGATTCGAGACCATTTCGACCAGGCTTTCTTGCAGGTGGACGCCATCGTCACACCCACCACGGGCATCACCGCCCCGGTGATTCCCCTGGACTCCCTTCCCCACGGGGAATCCGACCTGGAGAAGACCATGGCCATCATGCGATTCGTTCAAGCGGCCAACTTAACCGGATACCCGGCCATCTCGCTCCCGGCGGGGTACGACCATTCGGGAATGCCTGTGGGAATTCAGTTCATGGGGAGAGCCCACGAGGAAGCCCTCCTCCTGGCCATCGGGGCAGCGGCGGAGTCACTGGTACTAAGACGAAAACCCGCTATTCATAGCCGCCTCCTCGATTGACACCCGCCTACCCCCCGCCTATGCTTGTTCTCTTCGCATTACTGCGCATTCGTGAGGAAACTTCATGCATCGAAATTGGATGAACTCGATCGCTCTGTTGGTTGTCTGTTCGGCTCTATCCTTCGGGCTTACACGTGAGGCCAGGGCTGCAGATGGAAGCTGCGACCCTGCGGCCTTGGAGCAGAAAGTCGGCGCTTGTGGCATCGACATCGGTTGTATCAACCAAGCAATGGCCGAGTACAACGCCAACTGCATGGGTGGGAGCGACTCGGGTGGTTCTGGTGGTATGGGCGGCATGGGCATGGGCATGGGCGGAATGGATCCCGAGGTCATGGAGCGTCTCCAGGCATGCGGCGGAGATCCGCAGTGCGCTCAAGAGGTCATGGAGAGCCTTCAAGGCGGGTCGGAGGAAGATGAATTCGACACCACCAAACGCATGAGCGAAAAGACGGTGTTGGCACCTTCCTGGCTTCAGTCTTATCAAGAGGCGTTGGTGACCTGTGCAAAGGACGTCGCCTGCTGGACCACCATGATGAGCGGAGCCATTGCTCACACCCAGGCCGTTTGCGGAACCAATTTCATGTCAAAGGCGACCATCACCTGCCAGATAGCCGCCCGCTACGAAATTCACATTGAACAGGCCATCGCCCAGCAACGGCTTTGGAGGAAGGGAATTCGATTCGAAGAGAATGCCCCCGGGGCGACCCCACCGGAAGGGACACCCAGTACGGAGACCTCTGAAGGAACAGACTCCCCTACCCCTCCCGAAGTCACCGACGAGGTGTTCAGTTTCCTCCCCACCGTGACTAAGGCCGACGTTCGAAAGATCCTCTCAAAGGAAGAACGTCGACTGGAAAATCTCCTTCCCAAGGAGGCAAGAGACAAAGTTGATGAAGGCGCCCGGGACTACCCCCTGGACGCAGACGCCGAGCTTCCCCCGCTGATTTACGAAGAGACGGAGACGGATTCAGGGCTCGAGTTGTCGGGGAGACCCACCCGACGGGACTGGTACTACGCGTTGACGGGGGTTCTCTTGACCCAAGCCGGATTCCTGGAGGAGGGGTCAAAGAGGGATCAGATTCTGGATGCGGCCCTTTGGAGCCTCATCCAGGCAGCGCAGTTGAAACCCGAAGCAGAACACTACTCGAATATCGGCTTCCACTTGAACCTTCGAGGAGACGTGGAGAAAGCCCGGGACGTCCTGGCCTACGCCCGGTCGCTGGATCCCAGCCTGGCCGATGCCCACAACAACCTCGCCTTTTCTTACTCTGCGCTCGGGAAACCGGAGGAAGCATTGACATTGCAGCGCAACGCGGCTCGCCTCGCCCCCGACGACAATCACATCCGCTCCCGCCTGGATTCAATGACCGGGGAAAGTACCAAGGGAGGCGACCCCATGCCGTACGGCGGTGACTTTGGAGAGGCCTTTTTCCGCTTGGGCAAGCGCCACGCCCTGAGGGAGTTCGAGGAAGGACTGCGTTGGTACAACGCACGGCAGAAGGCGAAACACGGCATCTTCGGCGGAACCCCCACCGTCGTCGGCCCTCACTCCTGGTATGAAGAGCAACTTCGAGACATCCGGGACGACTACTCCACTTGCGAAGGGGTCGCTCCCGAGGTAGCCAAAGGTTGTCCCTTTGGCAGCTACATACTGCATCCCAGTTGCGCCAACGCCGCCAGCCCGGAAGAGGTGGCCCGCACCCAACACAACCGGGATGTCGCATTGTGTCGTTGCGCTGCCAACTCTCTCATGGCCCGGGCAGACGCATTGAGCGCCTATCTCGACAGGAGCATCGCTGCCTGGCGAGGTCACGAAGACGCCTGGTGGCCCCGTCTTCAACACTTCGTCAAGTCCTGGTCTCAGGACATCAAGAACGTCAACAAGAGGTATGAAGGCACAAACTTCGTCTTTCCGGTGGAATCCGCATACTGGTTCTGGCCCGAGCAATTCGGCGAAGACTCAGAGGATGCCTGGACGTCGGAAATTCCAGATATCGCGGCTCAGTGGTACGAGTTGAAGACGGCGGCTCAGAACCTCAAGAGCTGCGGCACCACCCTGCCCCCCATCAAGAAGCCCCCGAAGAAACCAAAGCCTAAGCCCGCCCCGAAAGTGAAGTCCTACGGCATCAACCTGTTCGTCGTTGAGTTCAACATCGGTATGGACGGGAGTTTCAAACTGGGGGTGGACCTGGGCATCATTAAAGGAAGCTACGAGCGGATCCCCGGTGTGGACGGCCACAAGTTCGAGATCGGTTCGGGACCCATCGACTTCAGCTACCAGACCAACGGGTCGCCACGTCCGGGGCAAGACTCCACGCAGGTTTCAATGACCGTGGGAGCCAACTTTTTCAAGTTCATCCCAGGGGCAGGGAAGATTGCTGGCAACATCGCCGACCAGTTCGTATCTTTTGGTGGGAAATACCAGGCGACCTGGGGGAACAGGACAGGCATCCAGGGAAAGGCCACGGTGGAGAGCAAGTCCAAATTCGGGTTCTCAACTCGGGACATTCGCCTGGCGCCGAGCACGCACATGTTGAACTAAACAGGGTCAAGTGGAACCTCCGGAGCAGACCATGAACATCGAATTTCACAGTTTCGAAGGGTGCCCTGGAAGGGAACCGGCGCTGGCCCTTCTGCAGTCCGTTCTTCACTCTCTGGGTGTGGACACGCCCGTGAAGATGGTCTCACCGTCCACCGACGAAGAGGCCCGACAACTCCGATTCATGGGGTCGCCCTCCATTCTCGTTAATGGAGAGGACGTCTCTGGACCTCGTCAACCGGTGGGTGCCATGGCTTGTCGCTTCTACACAGACGGACCCATGCCAGCTCGCTGGATGGTCGAAGCAGCCGTGCTGCGAGCCCTCAAACCCGCCGGAATTCTTTTCTTGTGCGTGTCCAACTCCGCACGCAGCCAAATGGCCGAAGGAATTGCTCGCCATCTGGCCTCCGGGGACGTTCAGATCTTCTCCGCTGGCTCGGCACCCGCCTTTGTGCATCCGTTGTCGATGGAGGCCCTGGAGGAAATCGGGATCGACATATCGGCCCATCGAAGCAAGGGCGTGGAGGAGATCCCCCCGGTTGCGGTGGACACGGTGATCACCCTGTGCGCTGAAGAAGTCTGCCCGGTGTGGCTGCACAACTGCCGACGAGTGCACTGGAGGCTGCCTGACCCGGCACAACCTGGGGGCCATCCCCTTGAAGCGTTCAGGTTCGTTCGTGATGAGCTGTCCAAACGGCTGAGGCAGCTAATCGACTGAGTCTAACGCCGCCGAACAAAGAGTCCGGACATTTCTTTTCGAGTTTTCTCCATCGAACGTGGTACAACTGTCGCGCTACAAAGCCGAGGTGACGCATCGTGACTCCAATCGCCGTCAGAATCACTCGTTTGTTGGCCGTCACAGCCATCCTTCTAGCCACAGTCCTGTCCGGTTGCACCCAAGATTCAGATGCCCCGTCGCAGCCCGCCGACGTGGCGACGGACATCGGTTCGGCAGACACAGTCCCTGGCGAAGAAGATGCTGCCATGGATTGCCCCTCAAAATGCGACGACTGGCTCGCCTGTACCGACGACTTCTGTGACACGGCTACTGGAACCTGCGTGTACAAGGCGGTCCTGGGTGAATGCACAGAGCCAATCCCGACAAACGCCCTGGAGGTGGGTCCTTACCTTCAGTGGGCGATTCAAACCGAGGCAACCATCATGTGGGAAACCACCGAGCGATGCGTCGGTGCGGTGCTCCTCTCAAAGGTCGGCGACTCGGTGTGGACACCCCACCTGGAGGGTTCCTTTGAGACCATCCACGAAATCACCGTCAGCGACCTGACCCCTGGTACCGAATATGCCTACCGCATTCGTCCAT
>CALFHQ010001011.1 GCA_937876385.1 uncultured Pseudomonadota bacterium | reverse complement strand
GATTCACCAGGGCGAGTCCTCTGACCTCCCCCCTGGCCAGTATTCGGTCATCTCCATCGCCGACGATGGAGCCGGCATCGCCCTCGAGAACCAACCCCGACTGTTCCAACCATTCTTCACAACCAAAGACTCCCAGCGCCATCCAGGGCTCGGCCTGTCCACTTCCTACGACATCGTTCGAAACCACGGAGGAACAATCCAGGTGACCTCCACCCGAGGGCAGGGAACCACCATGAGGGTCCTCCTCCCCGCAGAACGAGATCCGTCCCAGTTGGTTCCAGCCCCTATTGAACCCGATTCGCTGGCCGACGCCGAGTCCAAGCCGCATATCCTCGTCGTCGATGACCAGGAAATCGTCGCCGAACTGGTCGCCGACGTCCTTGAAGCCTCGGGGTTCTCCACCCAATTCGAAACCTCGGCAAGAAGAGCTCTCCAGAAGATCCGCTCGGGGGAGATCACGCCGGACTTGATTATCGTCGACATCATGATGCCGGACATGGATGGCCGCACCTTGATTCGACTGCTCCAAAAGGACATTCCGCAGGTTCCCCTCGTGGCCACCAGCGGATACACAGCCCCCCAGGAGGGGGACGAAGAGATCAACACTCTGATCCGTGGGTACCTCAAGAAGCCCTTCCGAAATGACGAACTGGTGATGCTTATCAACGACGTCCTGGGACAACCACCAGCCTGACACAAGGGGCCGCATGGGGGAACACGAGCTAACCACACCCACCGAGAGGCCACCCGGAGAAGCATCCCAGAACTCCGACCCCAGAGTCCTGCTGCCACAACTCGTGGAAGAGATGCGCCGAGGCCACTTTCTCCCCCACATTCTCCTCTGGACCATCGTCACGGGAGTGATTCGAAGCCTCCAAATCGCTCGACGAACTCCCCGCAACCTCGTGGTGAGCTTCACCAAATACAATGTCGCCCTGTTCTTCGCACTGGTTGTCCAGGACACCCTCCTTCTGACCTTCGCCGATACTCGGAAGGCAGTCGTGCCGGTCATCCTCTCAGCCATCTGGTTCGTTTTGGCTTCCATCGCTGCCTTCTCCCAGCTACCCCTCGTGCGACGCAAAGACGGAAGCTGGTACGACACCTTCGGAATCCCCAACGCACTGACTCTCTACCGCTTCCACAACATTCCACTGATTCTGCTCATCATGCCCCACTTCCCAGACGACCGAGGGTTGCTTCTGGGAGGAGTCGTGATCTTCTCCCTGATTGCCCTCAGCGACACCCTCGATGGGAACATCGCCAGACTCACCGGGCACGTCTCTGAATTCGGCCGAATCTACGACCCAATCTCCGATATCGCCTTCAACGCCGGAGTCGGCATCGCAGCCTACGCAGCCGGATACATCCCCCTCTGGTACCTCATTCTGGCGGAAGCCCGATTCTCCCTTCCACTCCTGGGAGGAGCCTGGGTCTTCGTCTACAGCAGACCATGGAAAATTAGACCCACCATCTGGGGGAAAACCACTGTCTTTGTCTATGCAGTCTTCATTGCACTCCTCCTCCTCAAAGAGGTAGCGCAAGACCCCACCTTGAACAAACTCGTCGAGAAGACCCTCGTCATCTCGGGCATCCTCTTCGCATTCAACCTCGCCCTCATCGTTGACAGAGGTCTGACCCTGGTGCTAAGGAACAAGAAGAAGGGGAGACCAGATGAACCAAATCCTTGAATCGACTCGCATGGGTCCTGTCAACCTCGTCGCCGTCCTCGGAGATATCACCGTGGAAGCCGTCGACGCCATCGTGAACGCTGCCAATTCCCGACTGCTTCACGGAGGAGGGGTCGCTGGAGCCATCTCCAGGGCTGGGGGACACACGATCCAGGATGAATCCCTCAAGATTGCTCCCATCGCAACGGGCAAGGCAGGAATCACGAAGGCGGGAACCCTGGAAGCTCACTATGTGATTCACGCTGTGGGACCTGTGTGGGGCGGGGGAAAATCGGGAGAACCCGAACTGCTCGGGTCAGCCGTAACGGAATCCCTCATGCTGGCATCGAAGAAAGGACTGAAGTCCATATCTCTCCCCACCATCTCCGCCGGAGTCTTCGGGTTTCCCCAATCGCTGGCCGTGGACACCATCTTCACTGCCACTACTCAATTTGTTTCAAATCACCCGGACACGACCCTGCAGGAAATCCGTTTCTGCAATATCCAGGAAAAACTCGCACAGGCATTCGCCGACAAACTCGTCACAATCAAACAGTAGAAAATAGGGGAATCGGTAGAAAAGCAGCATCCGCCCCCAAAAAGGAGGCTCAAGGCCTTACTCTGCAGGGGGAGCACCCATGTTCTCAACTTCAAAAGCGGTACTCTCGAGCCACTCGAAACTCCATGGCCCGAAATCCAGGGACGGAGAAGTCATCAACCCGTCGATGGGGTGAAACTCCATCCCGTTGACGTTGATGATGATGGGTTCCCCTTCAGGACCTGCCGGCTGAATCGCAGCAACCCCCTGGGTGGCCATCCAGGCCTTCGTCCCCTCGGCGACCTCCGCCACCACAAAACCCACGATGGGAGGAGAAACGTCCGAAGCCAGGGACGCTTCCATCAGCACCGCACTGGTCCCAGGACAGAAGTCCAACAACGGCTGCAAATGGTCCGAGTGCTCCGTAATGGGCAAGTAGAGGCCCAAGATCTCCTCAATGTACTCCGCATCCACCCCCAGAACCTGGGTGGTCTGGTAGATGTCTGGACTGTACTGGCTGTACAGGACGAGGCAGTAGTCGGGACTTCTGAACTTGGCAACCACCAGGACGTTTGCCAGACCATCGTCATATCCCATCGTGGCAACTGGAGCGGGTCGGCCAAGCAGGAAGGGCAGCACATCGCATTCGCCGTTGGCTTTGGCATCCGCCTTCAGCTTGTCCACCTTCTTCACCAACTCCGCGCCACCCGGCACCAGGTCCATCCCATCCTCGCACCAGCGAACCGTGTGACTTCGACCGTCGCCGATAGATTCGATGTGCAAGACCAGAAGCAAGGTGGTTGAAGGACAGGTCCCATCCTCCTTTCCTGTATAGTTCTCGTCCCAGGAGAAGGGGTCGAACTCGGCCACTACTTCCATCAACTCGTCGATGTAGCGGGATTCCGCCAACTTCTCGCAGGCCGTCCCAGTGTCCGTCTCAGTGTGCACGAACCCCGTAGGAGAAACCGAAGTCACCCCTTTCCACTCCTCCGTCGTGCCGAAACGAGTCTCGAGGCGCAGCGCAATGGCCGAGGGACCGACTACGGTGTCGGGGCTCCCTTCGTCAGCCAACGCATCGAGGGGGATTCCGTCCGAGTTGTCGATGACATCAGTGGTCACACCATCGGCACCCACTCCGTCTTCAACCATCACATCGGTGCCCGATTCATCCCCGCCGTCGCCGCCGCCACACCCCACAAAGACCACCGCTGCCACCAGAGTCCACAACAATCTGCGCATCTCTCACCCCTCAAGCAGTTCGCCAACTTCCTTCCGAATCTGATGAATGCTCACCGGTTTGGCCAGAAATCGGTCCGCCCCAGCGTCCAGAATATCCTGCCGCATCTCTTCAGTGGCCTTTCCTGAAACGGCCACGATATGCGTCATCAAGTGCTTGTTCTGTTTGATGCGACGACAAACTTCAATGCCATCAAGGCCCGGCAAGACCAGGTCCAGCAATAGGACATCCGGCTTCACGCGCCCGACCTCGATAAGCGCCGTGACACCATCAGATGCCTCGAACACTTCAAAACGATCCTCTTTGCCTCTAAAAGCTCGGGTCATCACCTCCAGCACCTCTGGCTCGTCGTCCACGGCCAGTACCTTCCATCGATCAGCTAGAAATTCCGCTGGCATGGGAAAATTCATCTTGCGAATGAAGTGCTTAAGGTCATCCCGCTGAATTCTTCTGTGATTTCCGGGGGTCCGATAGGCTGGAATCAGGCCGCGGTCGATCCATCTCACCACCGTCATCGCCGACACACCCAACATCTTCGCCACATCAAGGGTGCCGTACTGTCCCTGAATCCGTACCATCAAACTCCTCCAGAAGTCCGTTAAAATCTCAGCGAGTCTATTGTGAACGGGACACAGAAGCAAGAGAGTTTTTCATTGGACCACTTCTCCCAACAAAACCGACAACGATCTCATTTTTTCTTCTTTGGAGGTTTTGGTGGTTGTTCGGGCTGCTCCACAAACTCGATCTCCAGATTCACGCGCATCTTGAGGCCGGTGAGCATCTTGCGCCCCTCTTCCCCGACGTCCAAGTCACTGAGGAAGCTCTTGAACTCGCTTACGAAGGCCTGGTATGCCTCCTTCTTGATGGCGTCAATTTGCGCCTTCACATAGGTCCCGATCTCTTTTGGGAGCAACTCCCCTATGATGTTGCGAACCCCTTCCTCGGTGAGGAATACAGATCGGACCCCAGAAGAGATAGCCCCCTTGAGCATATCCGACAACCCATCAACACGACGGTTTGACTCCTCAAATCGTTCACGATCCGATGGCATAGATTCCTCCCCCGCAGGCGAATGTTATCAAACGGAACCACAACAAAAATAGACCAGACGCGCCCCGGGGTCAACAACCACAACTCCCCTTCCTTGACGCCGACCTCTCCTTTGCTGTATTCCCTAGAGAGCATCGAAAATCGGAGGTCATCGTACCCCATGCGAATTTTGTTCCTTGAGCCCCCTCGTCGGACCTGGCCTTACATGAATTTCGACGACAATTACTTGACCAAGCAGGCATACCTCTGCCTCGCTTCCGCCGTCCGCTCCTGGGGCAACCATCAACCCGAAATCCTCGACTGCATGCCCCTCAAAATGGGATGGAAGTCGCTCAAAGGTGAATTGCTTCGGCGACGACCCGACGTGGTCGCCGTCGGAGAGAACCATGCGATGTACGCCGACGAAGCTCTCAAGGCCCTGCAGTTGGCCAAGGAAGTGCTTCCTCAGGTGATAACCATCGCCGGAGGAGCCCACTTCACCCACCTCGCAGATACCTACCTGGGCTTTGACAACCCCAAACGAAGCTCCCTTCCCCCACCCTGGTTCACCCCCATCAAGACCCCGGTTATCGACTACATCGTCAAAGGAGAAGGGGAGCGCACCCTCACAGAACTCCTCGACTGGCTGGAGTCCTCTTCACTGCCCCCCCTGGAGCTTCCGGGCA
>CALFHQ010001010.1 GCA_937876385.1 uncultured Pseudomonadota bacterium | reverse complement strand
CAACCAAACGCCGGTGCCCCACGAAACGTCGAGGGGCGAAACATCTACCTGGCCAGCCCCGAGTATTTCGAAGAATACGCAAAGCGTTTTCTGCTGGCGGGAGCCCGCCTCGTTGGAGGCTGCTGTGGCACCACCCCTCAGCACATCGCCCATATGCGAAAAGCGCTCTACGCCTTTTCCCCCCAGTCCCGTCGCAAATCAGGGGGCATGATCAGCCGATCCGTTGCACCCGTTCGCCCGGATGAAGGAGAGGAAGAGGTACCGCTAGGCAAGCGCTCCCGGCTGGGACAGAGAATCAGCGCCGGGGAGTTTGTGCGGTTCATGGAACTGGTCCCCCCGAAAGGGCTGGACCTCTCCCGATCCATGAAGCGGGCCGAGAAAGTCGCTGCGAACCATTTTGACGCAGTGAACATCCCAGACGGACCTCGAGCCTCAGCCCGAATGAGCCCCGCGGCGCTTGCCATCCGCATGCAGCAGGAATTGAACATGGAGGCACTCCTCCACTATACCTGCAGGGATCGAAACTTGCTGGGGATGCAGTCGGACCTTCTGGGACTTCACGCCCTGGGACTTCGCAATCTCCTGGTGGTAACGGGAGACCCGCCCAAAATGGGGGACTATCCCGACGCTACCGCAGTATTCGATGTCGACTCCATCGGGTTGACCAACGTCGTCACCCGCCTCAATCGAGGAATCGACATCGGGGGCAACTCCATTGGAAAACCCACTGAATTCGTCATCGGAGTCGGGGTAAACCCCGGCGCTGTGAACCTGGAATACGAGCTGAGCCGCTTCAAATGGAAGGTCGAGGCCGGGGCGCATTTTGCCGTGACGCAGCCGGTGTTCGATGTCACCCTCGTGGAAAATTTCCTGGAAGAGGTCCACCGTCGAAATATCCACATCCCACTGGTTATCGGCATCTGGCCCCTCCTTAGCCTTCGCAACGCCCAATTCATGAACAACGAGGTGCCTGGAGCTCAGGTTCCCCCGTCCCTCATGGAGCGAATGGCCAAGGCCCAGGAAGTGTCCGGAGATCGAGCCAGAGAAGAGGGGATTGCCATTGCACGAGAGACCTTTGCTACCCTGCGAGGGCGGGTTAGCGGAGTGCAAATCTCTCCACCCTTTGGACGTGTCGAATTTGCCATGCAGATTCTTGAACCGGGCGGCGACTGAACCTATAGCCCCTTGCGGCCCCGTTTCTTCATGAATTCAACCAGGTTAGCAGCGTACGTCGGGAAAGGCGGGCAGATGATCCCCGCTTCTCCGCAGACTTCCGTTGCATTCATGGCGTTGTAAATGACCAACTGATTCATGGTCTCCACAAACAGTCGAGGAGTTCTCCAGGCGCGCTCCAATCCCGGCATCTTCATCAGAGCAGTGGCCAGGTTGGTGGGGATGGAACCTCGGGGAGCCTTGCGATGGGCCAACTGAGCCAGAATCTCAAAGGCACGGCGGGCTGGGAGGGGGTTTAGATCCACCAGGTGGAACGTTCGCCCCACCGCTTCTGGACTGTTGGCGATGTTTGTCATGCACGCCGTCACATAGTCCACCGGCACCATATTGAGGGGATACTGTCCCTTGCCGACCAGGGGTAGGGGGATGTCCACGGGGAGGTTCACCAGAACATAGATAAACATGTACGGGCCGTCGAATCGGTCCACCAACCCCGTCTGCGAATGCCCCACAATCAGGGAAGGTCTCACCACTGAAATGGGGAGGGCATCCATGTGCCGTCGAACGTACTGCTCAGCTCGAAACTTGGTCTCCTCGAAGGGGTTGCGGAAACGCTGCGGTTGGGTCAGTTCGTCTTCCAGGACCACCCCTTCCCGTCCCCCTGACACAAACGCCGTGGAGTAGTGGAGAAAACGCTTCAAGTTGGGAATCTCGGCGGCGAAGTCGACGACGTTGCGGGTGCCTTCGACGTTGATGAGGTGCATCTCCTCTTCACTGCTGGCCAGGTGGTAGGTGCCGGCCATATGGTAGACCACCTCGACGTCGTTGCGAATCTGCTTTACCTCATCCCCCGAGAGCCCCAGGTGCATGTTGATGACGTCTCCCGTGCACAACACCACCGAGTCCTTCTTCCCACGGTATTCCTTCCGAGCTTGCTCGATATGCTTATCCTGGAGAAGAATAAAGACCCGTTCCTCTGAATCGAGGAGCCGCTCAATCAGTTGTCTTGCTACGAAGTTGGGATATCCGGTCACCAGGTTTGACTTCACCGACATGTCTATTTCTCCCTCTTGTTGTTCAACGCGCGCAACCAAGTTGAGGCTCGACGAACTTCGTTTCTCAAGTGCTCCATTCCCTGAGAATTGTCGATGACGAAATCCGCCACACGCAGCCGGTCTCCCCGGGTCGCCTGGGCATCCATGCGCTTTCGAGCGCTCTCAGGGGTGTCTCCGGTGCGTTCCACATAGCGGGAAATCTGCACCGCCTCAGGGCAGTCTACCACCAGAACCTTGTCCATTCGGGCATCCCAACCGACCTCTACCAGGAGCGGAACCTCCACTACCACGACCTCCTGACCCTCTTCGTGCAACTGCCCGATTCGGTCCCAAGTCGTCTTTTCAATGGCGGGATGGAGGATGGCTTCCAGCGTCGCCTTTGCTGACGAATCGCCAAAGACCCGCTGCGCCAGCAACGGCCTGGAGACCACATCGTCTATCAGGATGCTCGCTCCAAACGCGCCCACCAACGCTTGTACCACAGCGGATTTCCTTCCTTCCAACAGTTCATGGCCCACGACGTCGGTGTCCACGACGGGGAATCCGTCTTCCCGCAGGAGACGACCCACGGTGGATTTTCCCGATGCAAGGCCGCCGGTGAGTCCGATGGTCCACTGTTTCATCTCTGGATGCCCTCTATTCGTTGGTCCCATCATACATTGGGTGTCGTTTCCTGTACACCGTCGAATCTTTCTGGCACCGTGGCGGCAGGAGGTGCGCCGGTGAACGCAGTAGAGCGCTGGTATCAGGAACATCAACGGACGTTGCCATGGCGTCGAAGCACCGAACCATACCCCGTGTGGGTCTCGGAGATCATGCTTCAGCAGACTCGTGTGGAGACGGTGTTGGGGTACTACGACCGTTTCTTGGCCCGATTTCCAGGAGTGCGGGAGTTGGCCAACGGGACCATCGATGATGTCCTGATGGTGTGGCAGGGGCTGGGATACTACAGTCGAGCCAGAAACCTCCACAAAGGGGCCCGGGTCGTCTTTGAGGAGTTTGGCGGAGAGTTCCCCACTACCTTAAAGGAAGCCATGTCTGTTCCGGGAATCGGTCGCAGCACTGCAGGCTCCATCCTCTCAATCTGCTTTGGAACGCCCACTCCGGTCATGGATGGAAATGTGAAGCGGGTCTTAGCCCGGCGCTTTGGTATCGCCGAACCCCTCACGGCAGCAACGACGATGCGGACCCTCTGGAATCACGCTGAGGAATGGATCCACGAGGCCGCAAACCCAGGGGATCACAACCAGGGACTGATGGATCTCGGGGCCACCGTGTGCACTCCCACAACACCCCATTGCCACAACTGCCCCGTCGCTTCCGACTGTGTCGCCCTTCGAGACAATCTTCGCTCCCAGATCCCGGCCAGACCCCAGAAAAAGGTCCTTCCTCACCATCACATCGCCGTCGGAGTCCTCCGAAATCAGGGGCAGATTCTTATCCAGAGACGGCGAGGAGGAGGACTGTTGGGCGGGTTGTGGGAGTTTCCGGGGGGGCACATCGAGGAAGGAGAGAACCCCGAGCAGGCCCTCGCCAGAGAGTTTCAAGAGGAACTGGGTGTGGAAATCTCGGTGGGGAACAAGCTCGTCGAAGTGAAGCATGCATACTCACATTTCCGAATCACTCTGCACGTCTTCTGGTGTTCCCTGCTCTCTGGAACCCCCAAAGCCATCGGCGCCGATGAGTTCACCTGGGAAGTCCCGGAGAACTTCTCGAATTACCCGTGGCCTGCTGCCAACGCACGGATTCTCAGGGTGCTCAAGGACA
Source organism: uncultured Pseudomonadota bacterium (assembly GCA_937876385.1). Lineage (GTDB taxonomy): Bacteria > Myxococcota_A > UBA9042 > CAIXZC01 > CAIXZC01 > CALFHQ01. The sequence goes on along the minus strand of CALFHQ010001010.1, from coordinate 2,120 downwards.
ATTTGGATTCGATGGAAACCGACCGGGGTTGAATCCTTTTGCCCCGGTGCCTATCCTCTCTAAAGGGGAAACCCGACCAAAAACGAAGCAAAATCAACGACTTATAAAACAGGTGCGAGGCCGCACCATGGTGAGGTGTGCGATGAGAGGAAAGAGAGTGTTCTTGGAACGAACAGGTCCACAGGGATATCCGGAAGCGACAGACTACTTCTCACCAGGGGAGGCGTACCCCGAGTACCCCTTCGACCATATCTCCAGCAAGCCCAATGCCGTCTACCAAGCAGTTCGCTCCGTCTTCCAACACATGAGGCTCGACGCCGAACATTTTGGAACTCCAGAGTGGAACCCCCTGGGAGAATTCGTCGAGCCGGGGCAGACGGTCGTGGTCAAGCCGGACTTGATGCAACATTTCGAGGCGGTCGCTAACATCGACTGCGCGGTTACCCACGGCTCTCTGATTCGAGCTGTTCTCGACTATGTATACATCGCTACCCAGGGGCGCAGTCCCGTCATTCTCGGAGATGCGCCACTCCTGGGAACCGACTTCGGACAAGCCAAGGCAGCGGCGGGCTGGGACCAGATACAGCACTTCTACGGTCGACGGGGGATCCCCCTTCGCACCGTAGATTTTCGGGCGGTCAAGAACATGAGTGGCCGAAGTGGGATGCTGCAGGTGGTCGAACCCGTCGGAAAGCACGAACAGTGTGGTCACGTCGAAGTGGTGTTGGACCACTTGTCGCTCCACCATCTGGCCGACGGGCAGTGGAGAACGCCTCTACCCAGCAAGCGCTCCATGCGGGCGCTGGGAGCTCCCCACGGGAACGGGCGCCACACCTATCTCATCGCCAAACCAGTACTCGAGGCAGACTTTGTAATCAACCTTCCAAAACTGAGAACCCACTGCAAGGCAGGAATGGGAGGGGCTCTGGAGAACATGGTGGGGATCAACGGCCATGCTGACTTCCTCCCTCACGACGTCGCCCGATGTACCGAGCAGGATGCCGATGCCTACGCTTCCCTCTCGATGTTCCGGTCCATCCTGTCAAAGGTGCTCTTCCGAAAAGAACCGGGAAGATCGACCCAGGTAAGGAGGCACGAGAGCCTCTCCAGTTCGGGGGAGGATGTCATTGACGGGATCCTGGGAAGCAACCCCTATCGAGACGGTGGGTGGTACGGAAACGACTCCATGTGGCGAACGATTCTCGACATGAATCGCGTGCTTCTGTACGCCGGTTCCTACGGACGGATGTCGAAAATTGCACGGCCCAGGAAGTACCTCACCATCATGGATGCGGTTCAAGCCGGCCAAGGCGAGGCACCGCTGGAGCCCATTCCCGCTCGGGTCGGCTACGTTCTTGCCGGCAGAAACCCCGTCTCCGTGGATATGCTGGCCTCTCTGGTGGTGGGATTCGACTACCTCAAGATCCCCTCCATTCGAAACGCCTTCGCCCTGTCAAGTCACCCCCTCGTCGCCTTCAGTGCACACCAGGTCAAGGCGATTCTTCAAGGCGAACTCGCCGAGTTCGAAGATATCCCGGGACTGCTTATTCGACCCACCAGCGGGTGGAGAGGTCATATCGAGTTGACCGCTCCTCGGGGGTATGACCGCCTGGAATACGAGATCTAGACAGGGATCTGGTTGATTCACAATCAAACAGGGTTTGGGAATGCGGCTGCGTGCTTTGCGCTGCCTTCTCTGTTACCGGGGTGTTACACACCTGGACGGTTAAAGCTGGTAGTCTGCTTCTTATGACAGACTCAGCCAGTGGAGAATCGTCATGAGAATCAGACCTTGTTTGCTCCTCGCCTCGTTGCTTCTTCTAATCCCTTCCATGTCGTTCGGGCAGCCATCCAACTGGCAGGGGAGACCCTTGAATCCGAACTTCATTATTCCCCAAGCTCCTCCCATGCGTCCTCATCGGCCGCTCCCCGTGCATGTCTCTTCGGTGGAAGCCCGAGTTGAGGTTCGGGAAACGGTTGCCTCCACCTTCCTGGTGATACACCTCTCCAATCCCGGCTCCAGGGCCCAGGAGGCGGAGATTCTCCTGCCGGTTCCCGACAAGGCCGCAGTGAGCGACTTCTCTTATGACGGCATGAAGAAAGGAGCCCGAGCCGAGGTG
>CALFHQ010001009.1 GCA_937876385.1 uncultured Pseudomonadota bacterium | reverse complement strand
ACTCACGGCCGCACGCGATGCAGCGGCTGCTGCGAACCTGCTCGTATTGGCACCTCGGGCACTTCATTTGACTCCTCACTACCGGAATTCAGCGGCTGTCGCCGCGCAAGACGAAGCACCACATCAGCAAATCACCGTCCCCCCTGGGCGACGGCACTGCCGTAGGCGCTGTGAAGATGGAACCCACCAACCAACAACCCCCCGGCAAGCCGACCTTTCTTAATGAAGGTATTCAACACGGTCTGGCTCGACTCTTCCCGTCGAACCTCGGGATGCGTGAGCGAAAGAACTCCCCGTTGGACTTCTTCGTTCCAATATCCAATGTAGGTGACCAGTCCTCCGTCGTCGACGGTCTCGACGATGACCGCCAACTCCGGGGATTTGTCTCCCAGAAAGAGGACATCTCCCGGCTTGACGGCGGTAGGGGTCTTTTCCGTTCCCTGCTTTTTGGAGAGCCACGGCACGATGCCATCCCGAGGCAGGCTGCCCAATCCCAGATTGTTCACGACGAGGATGTGGCGCAAGAAAGAGTCCTGGGTAAAGCTGTCCTTGATTCCCAGGAGCCGACGAGCTGACAGCACCATCTCATTCCGAACGACGTCCAACTCAGGCCCACGCAGGGGTTGGGCCAACTCCTTTTTGGAGGCTTGCTTTCGGGGGGGCTTTGAGCTCTTTGCGACCTTCTTCGCTGTCGATTTCCTGGCTATTCGAGTCCGTTTCTTTTCTCTTTGGGGCGTTTGCACCACTCGAACCCGGTCGAGGCGAGCTCGTTGTTCTTTCTCCGAGTCGCTGTCGCTGAACTGGAAAGCAACCGGCTTCCACTGCTCATTCAACAAAGGGTTTGAGAAGTAGTAGCCGACCTTCGGGCGTTCCACGGTCACGCCGCACCCGGCGAGCGCGCCGAGGCACAATGCGACAACACAGACCAAGGCTGGCCTGGACAGTTGTCGACCACAACCCCGCTTAAGCCCGCCATCAGTGCTTTGGATGCATTTCATGATTTGACGCCCTCACCTCTTGACGATAAGATGTTACAGGAGATCTCGTCGAGATCAAATTCCTTTGAAGATTCCTGGATGCCACTTCGTCTGCATCCCCTCCGTACCCCTGCTGAGGAGGCAAACTCATGAGACATTTCGGTTGGTTCATTGCGATCTTTACAGTTCTAGGGACAGCTTTTTCCGGCTGCGGTTCAACCTCGGAAGGCCCTGGAATCGTGCAGGTTGAATGGAGAGTCGAGGGAACGACCTGCCAGAAGGCCGGTATCGAAGCGGTGCGTCTGGATCTGTTCCAAGACAGCGAGTTGATGTTCAGTCAAGATGGTATCTGTTCGGCTGGCTCCCTCACCATGCCGGAGATTGACCCCGGTCGTTACGATGTCGTGTTGAGCGGCTTGAGCGCCGATGATCTCGCCATCTACGAAGCGACGTACGAAGGGCTTCGGGTGAAAGAAGGAACGACCCCTTCTACCCCCGATGAGGATCTGGTGTTGCGCCTCAAGCTGGGCACGGTGCAGTTGCGATGGACTCTCCCGTCGGACAACCCCCTTTGCGGCTTCAACGACGTATCCCAAGTCGAGGTGAACATCGCACAGGCGTCCTCAATGCTCAACCTGTTCTCGGGGACTTTCCCCTGCGACCCTGGCTCCACCAGCAGTGACGCTCTTCCCGCTCCCCTCATCGATGGTTGGATCGTTGTGTCCGACATACTCCCGGGAGACGTTGAGATCCTCTTGTACGGATTGGACAGCGACGGCGACCGCAACTTCAAGGGCGAAGAGAGCGCAACCGTATCGGTTGGTGGTTCCCTCCAACTCAAAGTCGCCTTGGAGCCGTGCAGCGGCAACTGCATCTGAGAGGCATCTTGCTGTCCCCCCGGCATCACCAGATTCTTTTCCTAGTCCTGGTCACTGTGTCCTTGTTGGGACTGTGCTGCTGTCACCAGCGCCCCCCCGCAGATCTCACCCCCGACGTGGACGGGGTGAGCTCAGCAACGGGAATTTACGGCGGGAACGTTCCCCCCAAGAAGGATGCCGAGACGACAGAGACACGCGCCGACACAACAGGAGACGTTCTAGTCACAGGGGGAGTTCTGGCAGTCAACAATGTCCAATACCTCCCACGGGCGACTCAGATGATCCAGGAAGCCCAGGAGCGTATCGTCGTGGTCCACTTCGAGTGCAACACCGACACCACCGTCGCCGGGCTCACCGACGAGCTGCTGAACGCTCAAGGCCGCGGCGTCGCCGTCCAGGTTCTCTTGGAAAACGAGGTGGAAGACAACACCGCCTGTGTCGAGAAATTGACTGCGGGTGGAATCGAGGCTCGACTCGACACCCCTTCCCTCTACACCCATGCCAAACTGCTGGTAGTAGACAGACAGCAGGTACTCCTGGGCTCCACCAACTGGTCGTGGAAGTCCATGTTGGAGAACAACGAGACCAACGTCTGGGTAGACAACCCCACCATCGCAGGGTTCTTCGAGGATTACGGGAAGTCCCTCTTTGAACATCCGGATCAAGTTCCGGTTCTTCCCAGACAGCAGTGGGAAGAGGGAGGAGTGGTGACGACCCTGATGGATGGAGACTACTTCGACCAGGCCGTCAACCGCATCCACAACGCCGACACTCGCGTCTACCTCCTCCTTTACGCCCTGAACCTGGACGACAAGTACCCGGACAGCAACATATACGCCCTCGTGGACGCGTTGATTGCAGCTTCCAAACGAGGGGTGGACGTCCAGATCATTCTGGAGCACTCGGATTACAACGAGTGGCTCAACGAGATGAACAGCAAGGCAGCAGCAGCGCTCATGGCTCAGTGTGTTCCCGTTCGCTTTGATCCAGACACCACCATCACACACGCCAAGATGCTTGTGGTGGACGACGAGGTTCTGATTCATTCGAACAACTGGGGCTACGGTGGCTTGCACCTCTACCACGAGATCGGTTTGGTCCTCGATGATTCCGCTGCAGTGGGCGATTTCGTCGATTATTTCCAGACCCGCTGGCAAGAGGCCACTCCGACAGGAGCCCCGTGCCCCGAAGCTCAGGTGCGACCCCGCCGTCATCCGGGGCAGGCCCACCCCCAGCCAGATCGTCTGACAGGACAGTTCGAGACTGTCAAACCGCAAAAAAACATTTGACCTTTCCTGTCTCCTCTGCTATTCATCCAACACCTTATGTGAAGATTCGGCGATACTGCACTAGGGGTGTGGCGATGAAAGTTAGAGCGTTGTTGGGAAAGAAAGTTGGAATGACCCAGGTGTTCACCGCAGACGGGACCGTAATTCCCGTTTCTGTGATCAAGGCTGGCCCCTGCGTGGTTCTTGAAAAGAAAAGCAGCCAGGGCAACGACCGATACTCGGCCATCAAGATTGGTTTCGAGCCGATCAAAGAGAAGTCCCTCACCAAACCCGAACTCGGCTTCTTCAAGAAGCTTGACCAAAAGCCGCTGCGGCACGTTAGAGAAATCCGCATCGACGAAGGGCAATTGGCGGACTTCGAAGTGGGCCAGGAATTGGGCGCAGCAATCTTCGAACCGGGCGACGTCCTCACGGTGTCCGGCCGCTCGAAGGGTCGTGGTTTCTCCGGCGTCATGAAGCGATTCGGCTTCGGTGGTGCCCGAGCTACCCACGGTACGCACAAGTCCTACCGAAGCACCGGTTCCGTCGGTTGCTCGGCGTGGCCTGGCCGAATTTGGAAGGGAAAGAAGATGCCTGGGCAGCACGGCAACACCGTGGAAACCACCCAGAACATCGAAATCGTGAAGGTCGACACTGAATCGAACCTCATCATGGTTCGTGGGGCCATTCCCGGTCACCGAAACAGCCTGATTTTCCTCCGCAACTCGAAGAAGAAGTGGAAGCGAGGCTAGTTCCCTCTTCCTCTTCCTACCTCCCTGAGTTCCATCCAAGACATTCCAGAAGTACTTGTTGTCAGGTGTTGTGTGTGAATCACTCGATTGCCTGGTCCAGGCATTGCCTTGTCGATGAACAATCGAACAGGGTCAAGTCGGCCGTGCCCCACTGCAGCCCAAACAGGGTCAGCTCGGCCTGCAAGCGCCCTGGAGGCAAGGAAGTCGGCGTGTATGGCGGCGCAGGCGTACTCTTGTACGTCGAGCAAGCCATAAGCCGACTGACGCAGTCTACGGGGATGATCGCTGGTCGAGATGACCCTGTTTAGAGTCGAATGGCTTCCAGGGCCATCTCAAATTCCGGCCAATCGAAGTGACCGGACGGGCAAGGAGCGCCGCTGCGAATCTCCTTCTTGTATGCCTTCTCGAGGAACGCCACCGCCTTGCTGCGGCCACCGAGGGCGCGGCTCAAGCCTCGCACCAATGCTTCCACAGTTTCCATGGGTTCTGAAGGATGGAGAAAGACGTCCTTGTCGGCGTGAGCTCCCATGGGTCGAAGCACTCCTCTCAGGAAGCCTGCCGGCGAAAGACCGGTTCGCAGGAGTCTGGCAGCGATGAGCCGAATGCGGGGGTTACCCCCCGACAGAGAGATCAGGAAGTCTCCCGAGTTGACCTCCACATCCAACAAAGCGGAACCGGTCTCCGGTTCAAACAGTGTAGCGAGCAACTCGAGAATGCCGAACCGGATCTCGTCACTTTGCTGCGCATTCATGAAGTTGACGTCTTCTATCCCCACCATGGCGAACTTGTGGTCCTTATCGAGTCCCAACTCGGTGAAGCCATGAAGCCACTCGGTGAAATAAGCGACGAGTTCCACGGGACGGTCGCCATCCAAAGGTATCTCAAAAGCACCAAAGGGGCGCACAACCTGCTCGGAATTGCGCTGATGCAGCACAGAGAGCAGTTCCCACTCTTTCCGGCACACCTTTGAGAAGCGACCTGCATTCTTGGCCACGATCAAGCACAAGGAGCGGTTGAGGTTTGGGGCAGTAGCCGTCAATCGGATGACCCACTGGTAGAGCCCTTCCTGGAACAACTCCCAGTGAACCCGGCGGATACGATTTCGTTCGATGCCGAGGGCTTGTTCGACTTCCCGCAGGAATCTGCGTCCCGGTTCGTTGTCATACCTGAGCTCCTTCGACGCCCTCTTAAGCCGGGAGATGGCCAGTGGGCGCTCGATGGGGGCTCCCCAGTAGTCCAACATCTGTTTGGAGAACCCTTCGTGGGTAACCATGGGCCATATCCGCCCCCCACGCTTCTTGATGGGCTTCTTCTTGCCTGGACGGCGATCGTCTCTGGGGCTTGTTGGTTTTCTCACCATTGGTTTCGTTCACCCACGTTGCCGGGGCATCGCCCCGACGGTTGTTTGCATTCCAGAATCGGATTCTGGACACGACGGTTGATTGGGGAATGGGCAGTCATCAGATGGACACCGTGCGTGTTTGCACTGTCACTTCGCCGGCAAAGGTCTCTTCAGCAGGGCCCTGCATGATGGTGTCCTGGAAGGTCGCCGGAACAGTAATTCGAAGGGTTCCCCCGGGAAGTTGGACCGAGACTGGCACATCGGGGTCGCACAATCCAGCGCTCACTGCCGCTGCCACAGTAGCAACAGAGCCCGTGCCGCAAGCCAGCGTGAAGCCAACCCCTCGTTCATGCACGGCCAACTCGATCTGGTCTCGAGCGATGACATTGGCAAACTCGGTGTTGGTACCCTGGGCAAAGCGCGGATGCCTGGTCAAAAAGGGACCGGCTTTGGCCATGAAAGCCTCGCTGCTGGCACCAAAGACGACGGCATGCGGATTCCCCGTTGCCAGGGGGTAGAAAACTACCTTTTCACCGTCCAACTCCAGGGAATCCGGCGTCAATCCCATCTCCAGTGGAGACCCATCTTCTCGTGTAACGTCTCCCATGCGAACGGACACCTGAGTGAGGCCGTCTCGCTCGTCGATCTGACAGGTCTTGACCCCAGCATCGGTGTAGATGTCCATGGGATTGTGTTGAACACCGTGGTGGTCACGCATGGCTTTGGCGAAGCAGCGAATTCCGTTTCCACACATCTCTGCCACGCTGGCGTCGGCGTTGTAAATCTTCATCCTCGGGGCGTCGCATTCGAATCCAGCGAGAAGGAGGATTCCATCAGCTCCGATTCCAAAATTGCGATTGCAGAGACGCCTGATTTCCGAGGGGGTCAACCAAGAGACATCCCCTCTTCCATCGAGCACGATAAAGTCGTTGCCTGCGCCGTGCACTTTGAGAAAAGGCACCTGCATGACATCACTCTCCTTGTCTTGTTTCCAGCGAGATTCCGAACAAATCAGGGAAGCCGCACCGAGATGGACTTGGTAATGGACGGTTTGGCGAAGGCCGGGAATTTCATCTTCTTCTGCACATTGCTGACGCAATTTCCCAGAGCCGTCCCGGCGAACTGCATGGAGGAGATGGCCACCTTGGTCACGCTCCCCGAGCCAGAAATGGTGACCTTCGTCCGAATGGTGGCGCTGTCCAGTCCACCGCCGTACTTCGTGAAGCACTGTCGCATGGAGCCCTTGGAGGAGTTAACAGCCTGCATTACGTCTCGAGTAGTGAGGGTCTTCTTCTTGGGCGTCCCTCCCTCCCCGCCGTCATCGGAGCCGCCACCCTTCTTGTCCAGGATAGCCAGGATGTCCGAGCCTTTCTTCTCTTCCTTCTTCTCTTCCTTCTTTTCGGTCTTCTCGACGACCTTCTTCTCTTCCTTTTTCTCTTCCTTGCGAGCAGCCTCTCTCTTCTTGCGCTCTTCGTCCGCCTTCCGCTTCTTCTCCAGATAGCGCTTTCGCTCTTCCTTCGTGTACTGGCGGGGTTCCTTCTTCTCTTCCTTCTTCTCCTCGACGACCTCTTCCTTCTTCTCTTCGGTATTCGAGGCACCAGCTAAGATGGCGGCTTTGCGTCGGGCTTCCATCTCCTTCTGGGCAGCGCGGACTCGAGCATTGGCCATTTCGTGCTGAGATTGAACTTGCTTTCGCTCGCTCTCAAGCTTAGCCAGAGTGGCCGACTGTTCGCTTCGCACAGATTCAAGTTCAGCCAACTTCTTCTCACGCAGACTCTCCAAACGATCGTCCTGCTGCGAGCTGACAGTCTTCAACTTCTCTTCCTTGCCCGATCGAGCGGCGAGAAGGCTCTGCATGTGCTCGTCCTGGAGTTTGCTGACTCGGTCGCTCAGGTTCTTGAAAGCCTGCGCAGTGGTGGCCTCCAACTTCGCCTGCACGTCCTGAGGGGCCACCTTTGAAAGCAGGGTGTAGGCACCCACAGCACCTCCCCCGAGCACCAGCACCAACGCAGCGGCGATACCGAGGACTTTCGGCCAGACCTTCTTCTTCTTCAAGATAGGCATGGCAACTGCGGCCTGCATAGCGTTCTGCGTACCGCCGGAATCTCCGGCAGCGAAGGAAGCGAAGAGATCCTCTTCTTCTTCCTCACGCTCTTCAGCAGCAATCTGTCGAATATCGATAAGGCCAGAGTCCTGGACGCTGGCGCTTTTCTGCTTGGGTTTCGACTGGGGCTCAGCGTCCTCTTTCTGCACGAAATCGTCTAGAGAGAAGAGCACCGACGTCTCTCGTCGGGTATGAACCATGTCTTCTGGTCGCGTCTCAGGCTGGTCGCCCGCCACCCCTTCGGCCTCTTCGTCCCCACCACCGAATCCCGCAAACATGTCATCCTCGTCGTCTGCACCAGATGTCGAGGGAGCGGGAGATTCTTCGTCGGCAAAGATGTTCTCTTCGTCCTCCTCCTCTTCGTCGGTGAGGCCAACTCGAGAGAGGAGATCGTGGGCTCGGCCGACTGCTTCGTCGTCGGTCAACGCTTCCTGCTGGCTGATTTCGTCGAGAATTTCTTCGGACAGATCGCTAAGCGCTGGCTCTGTCGGGTATTCTGCTTCTTCGTCCGAGGCGGAGTCGTCGTCAGACAAGGAGATCTCAATGGAATCGTCCTCGTCATCAAGGTCTTTCAAGATATCGTCGTCGGCCGAGATGGCGCTTTCGGGTTGCGAGTCGTCTTCAAGGGAGATGGACACTTCGCCAGTCGCCTCTTCTTCCACGACCTCTTCTTCCACGACCTCTTCTTCCACGACCTCTTCTTCCACGGCCTCTTCTTCCACGACCTCTTCTTCCACGACCTCTTCTTCCACGACCTCTTCTTCCGGTTGCTCGGCCGTCATCTCCTCGAGCAATTCCACAGATTCGTCCTCTGATTCGATCTCAACCACTGGAACATCGTCGGTGGAGGAGTCGACTTCCTCTTCCAGGAGGTCCTCGTCGTGCACGGACTCAATGTCGATCTCCATGGTCCGTTCCGAATAGTCTTCGTCGGGGTCAGCGGTTGGTGCTTCGACGGTTTCTGGAGCGGATTCTCCCAGGAGGGATTGCAGTTCGTCGAAATCCGCTACCGGGGCCCAGGCTTCAACGCCTGGACGCCACACGAGGGATTCCGCATCGAGAGTACCGGCCTCCAGAAGGGCTCCCAGGGCGCTCATGGTGATGGGCCCTTCCTGGGCTCCTTCGTGGGCATAGTACCAAACCGGCTCGTCGTCGGGAGCGGGCGGAGTGGGCGGGGAGCTTGGAGCCTGAATGGCTAGAACACTGCTGCATTTTGGGCAACGGACCTTGAGTTTTCCGGTTTTCCCGGCAAGTTTTTCATCAGGAATGCCAAAAACGGTTGCGCAGTTGCTACATCGAATCTTCATGTCGGTGTTCCCTCGCAGTCGACCTATGGACCCCACAATCTGGTTCCAGACCCCGCGACAAGGGGCAAGTTCCCAGAACAGTCATGCCGTGCCTACGAAGGATAGAACACGACCCGCCTTTTGGCAACCGCAAACCGGGACAGTTCAGTGACGCTCTCTGGGTGTAAGTGGACGAAGGAGGAAGAAGCTTTTGGGGTTGATGGCGATGCGATCTTCTCTCAGTTCGAAGTACAGGTAGGGCAGTTCCTTTTCTGGGAGATCGGAGTGGATGGTGGCGATGACCTGATTGCGCTTCACCTTCTCTCCTTTAGCGACGCGGGTCTTGTGGAGATTTCCGTAGACTGTGTGGTGTCTAGGGGGATGTTCCAGGATGATCAGACGGCCGAAGCCGGGAATATCTCCCACAAAGACGACGGTTCCAGCATAAGGTGCCACCACGGGTGCTGTGTCTCGAGCTTCTTTCTTCTTGTCTTTGACCAGGGGAACGATGATCCATCCACGGACCATTTTTTCTGTTCCGTAGGGAGGCTCTGGAAGCTTCTCAAAGGCCTTGACGACCCTGCCCGGGCTGATAGGGATTCTAAGATCCTTCTCCCCTTTCATACTCTCGAAGGTAGGCTCCTTCTCCTTCTCGTCCTTCTTCTTCTCTTCGTCAGGGTCTGGAGGGTCGGAGAAGTATGCGGTTCCCTGGGTTGTGAAGAGGTTCTCCACCGCTGCAATTTTTTCCATTCGTTCGGTGAGTTCGGTTCTTTTTCGCTCAATGAGTTGCTCTACCTCTCGAATCTCCTTCTCCATTGCTTCGTGGCGTCCATAGAGCACCGTGAGTTCCCGAGTGAGATTTTTCAACTTGCGATCGAGCCGGTGTTTTTCATCAACCAGGCGGTTCAGCCGTTGGGCCAGGTTCAAGGCAATCTTGCGGATGTTTCTCTGGTACACGTAGAAGTCGTGATATCGGAGGGTGGAGAAGAAGAGGAGAAGTTCGTTTGGCTCTTTCATGTGGGCCAGTCCGCGCAGCAGCTTTTCAATCTGTCGTCGAGAGTCCCGGGTGGTTCTCTCCAGGCTCGACACCTTCTCCTGCTGATAGGCCAGGTCGGTTTCCAGATCAGTTTTCTCACGAGTCAAGTCACGCTTCTTGTGGGACAGCTCTTCGAGGTCTCGCTGCAATGTGTCGAGAATCTCCATGAGCATTTTGCCGCGAAAGTCCCCCGTCTGGTTCGCCGGAGTCTGTCCCGATGCGTCAAGAGAGAGTCCTGGCGCTGCGAGAAGAAGCAGGCAGGTGCTCGCAATCAATACCGGGCGGAGATTGCTCATTGGGAGAGCCTGAGATAGCGGGCGATTCCAAGGGCGCTTCCGAGGAGTCCGAGGACCCCTCCGCCCAGGATGAACCACACCCCCATTCCTGTGGGGAGGAGGTTCACGGGAACTTGCAGGAGGGCCTCGGCGCGAAGATTGCTCAGTAGTTGGTGCTGCAGGAGCCAGACCACAATGAAGGCGAGGGCCCCAGCCATGAGTCCCTGGAGTACCCCTTCGATATAGTGTGGAATTCTGACGAAGTTCTTGGTAGCGCCGACGAGGAGCAGCACTTGAATTTCCTTGCGGCGCCCCTCGACGATGAGCCGAGTCGTTGTGACCACAAAGAAGAGGGCCGCCAGGACAATCACGGCGGCGATGAAAACTCCCAGATTTCGGGCGCCCTGGATGAGGGAGTAGGCCACCGAGATCTTGTCGGCGCCAAAGAGCACCTCATCGACTCCTTGGACTTGTGCCAGGGAGCGAAACCACTCGATCATCTTGTCGATACGGGCCTCGGTCACCCGTGAAATGGCCAACTGTACTTCAAGAAAGGGTTGGGCCGGGATGAGGGAAGGGTCCAGCTCTTCCAGGAGTTCCCGTGGGAGGAGGTTTCGATTCCGCGCCCGGTCCTCCTCGTGGGTATGGAAGGTAACATCGTCCACTTCGGGCCAGCTGTCCAAGATCACTCGGGTCAACTCTTCCACCGCCCCGGGGGTAATCTCCGCCTCGAGGTACACGGTGAGTTTCAGCCCTCCGGACATCTCCTCGATGACCTGATCCGCTTTCCACATGAACAGGCCAAGGAAGCCGACGAGGATGAGCGAGACGCACAAGGTCAAGATTCCAACGCTGCTGTAAAGGGGATGTCGGGTGAGGTTGAGCACCGCCCCTTTGAGGAAATAACCGGCTCGTCGAAGGTTCTTCATTCTGCGTCGCCCCCGGTCATACGTTCATCCACTTTCTGTCCACGCTCCAGATAGATACACCGGGTTCGATAGCGTTCCATGAGTTCTCTGGAGTGGGTAGCGACGATCACGGTGGCCCCGCGACCGTTGGCCTCCTTGAGGAGATCCATGACCTCGACACTGAGCGCCGGGTCGAGGTTGCCGGTGGGTTCATCGGCGACGATGAGGGGAGGGTCGTTGACCACGGCTCTAGCGATTGCGACCCGCTGTTGCTCCCCTCCAGAGAGCATCGGGGGATAGCTTTTCATCAGGTGCCCGAGGCCCAACAGGTCCATGATGTGGGTCACCCGGGTGCGAATGGTTTTTTGCGGCAAGCCGAGCACTTCCAAGGTCACAGCGATGTTCTCGAAGACGGTTCGACTGTCGATGAGTCTGAAGTCCTGAAACACGACACCGATGTTTCGGCGAAGGAATGGGATGGATGACTCTCGCAGCGCCCTGACGTTTCGTCTGGCGACCAGAACCTGCCCGCTGCTGGGTTTCTCCTGGGCCAGAAGGAGGCGAATCAACGTGGTCTTTCCTGCCCCCGAAGGACCGGTGACAAAGACAAACTCGCCTTCCTGGATGTCCACAGAGACTCCGTCCAGGGCGATGATCCCTCCCGGGTATCGTTTGGTGACATCAGCAAAGGTGATCATCGCAACCATGCCGGGCCCTCGGTCGTTGCAGGTTCGGCGTCTATTCTAGGGGGAGGTCCGCTCCAGGTCAATGGTGGATGATGCGCGCCCCTGCGGTGTGTTTCAATGATAGGAGAATCGAAGCGGAGGATTGAACTCGCCGGGGGCGCCCCCCTCTGGAAGCTCTGTGAGGGGATAGACGTAGGTATCCGACCCGCCGTGCCCTACGCAGTTTCCCTGACTCCCTTCAGTGAAGTAGGAGCTGTAGTGGAAGGGTTCCCGCTCCACTCCTCCGGTCACCTGATACCATCGTCCCAAGACTCGAACTCCCAACTCGGACCCGGAGAGGCAATCGGGGCAGATCCCTTTAATAGCTGGTTCCCCGGAGCAGTTGCCGTTTGGGTAGAACACCTTGGCTGGAAGAATCACGTCGCCGCTGTTCATCTCCACCGTAAAGAAGATTCGGTAGGTGGGGTTGTAGACCATCACGGCATCGAGGAGTTCACTGTTTTCTTTTAAAGGATGGGTCCTTGAGACAACGGTGCCCACAGCCTTGCCATCGGCGTCTACCACCCACAGCCCTGCCAGAGAGGCTGTCGGGTCGGTTGCGTCCTCGTCGGCGATGGCATCGGCCACTGTTGCTCCATCGGGAAGCGCGTTGTCGCCGATGGACGTGCAGAAAGCGAGGAGTGCCACGGCAATCCATCCAGAGAGGGCCAGGTAGATTTCGCGTCGTTTCATGGTTTTGTTCCTCCAGGTTATCGAGAGGGAGTCGAATCCGGCGTGAGGGGCCGCTCAGGGCCGCCGTTCGGCCCTACATCAAGTAACTTTCGAAGGGCTTCACGGCGCTGATGGTCGCTTCCTGGAAGTGGGTGATGAACCCTTTGAAGGCTTTGACATCGATCCCGCGGCGGTAGGAATAGAAGGACTCGCTGCAGATGTCTGCTTCGGAATCGAGGTAGACCTTGACGTATCCATCTCGGTTGGTGTTGTTGACTCCCAAGAGCAGATCCACGTTTGGTTCTATCTCGGCTTTGTGACGGAAACAGGCGAAGACTCGAAGGGACATCAGCCGTCGTTCGATGTTGAGGCCTACCTTCAAGGGGAGTTCGCCGTACATCAGCCATGCCACGCTCCCGGCCTTGTACCAACCTGTCTTGAGGCCTTCTTTCTGCAAACGTCCCACGAGCAAGTCGATATCCGCGGCCGCTACTTCCTGAATCCAGTTCTTGTCGTCGACATCGGAATCGGCCTTGGTTGGACAGCTCGAACATGCAGACAGGGCTATCAGAGCCGGAATCAGCAATAGCAGAGCTCGCTTCATGGAAATCCCTCCTTCCCTTCCTGGAGATTGCGGTTCCTGCAACTGTAGCGTTGCCCGCCCCCTGTGTCAAAGAGGCATTTGCCGTTTTGCCCCCCTTTTGAAGGCCGTCTGTTCTATCGGCACCCGATGAATCTGCCGCTTTTTTGACCCCTCCTGAATTTGCTTCGATAATGATGTCCGCAAGTGGAGGAGGACCTCATGTCAAGGCAAGAACCCACCCCGAACCATCGGCTGCCGATGATTGAGATCATTGGGCGGCTGTATCACTCCAAACGTACCGGGCGGTTGTCGGTGACTACATCGGCTCAACCTGATCGCCCCACCTATACCTTCTGGTTCAAGCGAGGGTGCCCTTGCTTCTCGCAGTCGGCACAGGGGGTTGGACGGTTGGGAGAGGAGCTGGCGATTCCCAATCGGCCCAGACTCATGAACTGGCTCAAGGCGCAACCGGCGGATGCCAGCGGACTGTTGGGGCAGCGCTTGATCTCGGCTTCGCTGGTGACACTGGATGAGCTGCAGTCGGCCCTTCATCGTCAACTGGAGAAGCGCCTCCTGGGCTGTGCGGCCTTGCCGAATCTCCACTATCGATTCGAAGAGGGGATGGATGTCTTCGCATCGGTGCCCCTGTCGTCTCCGGTACTGAACCCACTGGATGTTGCCAGCCGAATGGCCCAGGTGATTCCGCTGGAAGAGGTGAAGGAGTACGCTCAAAAGAAGATCAAGAGCCCCCGGATCCTCCTTGCTCCGGAGCGCCGTGTACCAGAATCTTTGTTCTCCAATCTATCCGTCCCTTTGCTCGAGTCCTTGGAGCATCCAACAGCCTTGGAGTTGGACCGATTGCCCCCCAGCCGCCTTCGAACCCTGATCTTTCTGGCAGCGTTTCGATTCCTCAAGGGTTCCCAGAAACCGCCGGAGCCGTCCGAACCGGTGACAAGTCCGACGAAACAAGAGGGGAGAGATCAGAGCGTGTCCAACCTGATGAGCGCTATGAAGGACGATGCCACCTGGTATGAACTGCTGGGAGTTCGATTCACGGCCAGCCGCAACGACATCAAGCGACGCTACCGTGAGCTCGCCTTTGAAATTCACCCGGATCGACTGGCCCACCGGGATGCCGAGGGTGCCCGAGAAGTCTTTGGACTCATCGTGGAAGCCTACCAGGTGCTCTCCCGGGATCGAACGCGAGTCGCCTACGACCTTGAGCTGGCTCGTGGGGACCGCTGGAAACGTCTGGGTACCCTTCCTCGATTCCTCGATGCGCTCAAGGGGCGGGAGCAAACCATGAGGATGCTGGGACAAGATGAATTGGCCATGGACTACCAGCGGATGCAGAGTCTTGCCATGGCGCCCAGTGCTCCCCGCCGAACGATTCTGTCCGACGACCCTTGGATGTGGGCCCAGGATTGACCCGGTTTCATCAGGTCTTCTGGGGCTGTCGATGCGCCGGTTTGGAGCATTGAGCCCTGTTTTGTTGCCTGGCCACCGTCCGATGTGTACGATTTGCTGGACGATGACGTAGGAAGAGAGGTGTGCATGATAGTCCCCACGCTCACAAGACAGTCGTTTCCCATTGCGGTCCTGCGACTGACTGCAGCGGGAGTCGTAGCTGCTCTCTTCTTGACCTCGCCTACGGCATGCAGCGGCACCCAGGTGAAGGCCGACGCTCCCCTCTACGAAGAGCTCCTCTTTCGGGAGAAGGAACCCAGAGCGGACACTGCCCGCCACCCGGCGGAAGTTCGTGAGGAACAGCGCCGGGAAGCGCTGCAAGTCAAAGCGATCAACAACCGAGGAAAGCAGAAGGTCGTTCCCGCTCTTCCCGACGAAGAGGAAGAAGAAGGAGAAGTAAGTTGGCTCGATTTCCTGGCGGGCCTGCCCTCCCATTCCATCGGGAAAGCCAGCCGGGGGAGTCTGTCTCACGGTCGACTGCTTCCGAAGAAGGGGGTGGGCTACCGCAGGAAGAACGACAAAGCCCCGTACGGTACAGACGAGTCCGTCGCCATTGTGCAGTGGGCCTGTCAGGAGATGACGAGGCTGTATCCGGGGACGGTGCCCGTGGTCGTCGGCGATCTGAGCACTGAAGCCGGGGGCAAGTTGCGCCCCCACTCCTCGCATCAAAGTGGGCGAGACGTGGACCTCGGATACTACTTCACAGACAACCGCCCTGTTGGGCACTTCATGACGGCCACTTCAGAGAACCTGGACGTCGAGAAGACCTGGACTTTTTTCGAGCTTTTGTTGTCCACCCAGAAGGTCCAGTACCTCTTTGTGGACTACCGGATTCAGCGCTATCTGTTTCGGGAAGCCGAGCGCCGGGGATGGCAGAAGAACGAGCTCTCCAGGTTGTTTGAAGCTCCTCTTGGGGCTCGGAAGAAGGGGGGAATCATTCGCCATATCCGAGGACACCGCCATCACTTCCACGTCCGATTCAACTGTCCGGAGGGGGACAGAGAGTGCAGGTAGACAGCGCACTCTTACGCTGGTAGCATCCCCCCGAAAACGGGACCACGGAGTGCTCCTTAGAACATGTACAAAGGCTTGACCATCGCAGCCGTTATTCCGGCGTTCAACGAAGAGGCATTCATCCTCCGCACGCTGACGAACATGCCCCCCATCCTGGATTGGCTTCTCGTCATCGACGACTGCAGTCTGGATAACACGGCGAATGTTGTTGCATCCTTCCTGGATTCTCGAGTCAAACTGGTTCGTCACCAGCACAATCGGGGGGTGGGGGCCGCCATCTTCACGGGATACGACGAGGCCCTGGAAGTTGGCGCCGACGTCTCCGTGGTCATGGCGGGGGACGGACAGATGGACCCTCAAGACCTGCCTGCCCTCCTAGAACCGCTGGCCCGAGGGGAAGCCGACTACGTCAAGGGAAACCGCTTCCTTCACGGGGAGGTTCACAACTCCATGCCCAAAATCCGGTATTGGGGGAACCGTTCCTTGTCTTTTCTCACGAGAGCCACCAGCGGCTACAACCATATCTCCGATTCCCAGTGTGGCTATACCGCAATCACCCGGCAGACTCTGAGGAGCCTCAACCTCTCCACGGTGTATCGTCGGTATGGATACCCCAACGACCTGCTGGCCCACCTGCATAGCGTCAATGCCCGAGTGGCTCAAGTCTGTGTCCGGCCGGTTTATGATGGCCAGGCTTCGGGGATCAATCCGCTGCGGTCCATCCTTCCATTAAGCGGGGTATTGCTTCGCTCCTTCGTTTCGCGGGTTCTTCGAGAGAGTCCCCTCACAAAACGCCATCCAACCTCGAGGTAGTCCGTGCGCATCGTCATGCCGACGACATCCTACCCAGCCTCCCTCGAGGACTACCGAGGCTGCTTTGTCGCTGACATGGCCGAAGGGCTTGCAATGCGAGGCCACGAAGTCACGGTGGTCGCCCCCTCCCCGGGTGCCCACGTGCCTGAACTTGTCGTGAAGGGGGGCTTGCGAATTCGACGCCCCTCCGCCCCTGGAAATCCCGCTGTCACCCTCTTTGGTCGACACGGAGTCATGGAGACCCTTCGCCGGGAACCCGGGCGTTTGTCGGAGCTCCCGGCCGCGCTGTCAACCATGGGAGCAGTGATTCGAGAAGAGGGAGCCGGTGCCGACTGGATCTTGTCCAACTGGATGCTCCCCTCGGGGCTTGTCGCAGGGGACATCGCCCGACGGCTGGGGGTTCGCCACGGAGTCATTGAGCATGGGGGGTCGGTTCGCATCTTGCGCCGTCTTCCTCCCTTTCTGGTTGGGCGTCTTGTGACCCGGTGCAGAATGGATGGAATCCAATTCGTTTCGAAAGACTTGCGACGCACCCTCCTCGAAGGTCTGCCCAAAGGGCAGAGCCAGCGTCTGGCAGAACATTCCTTCGTCATGCCGGCCCCCATTTCCCCCTTGAAAACGGGGCCGGCCAAAGATAGAGAAGGCAACCGCTGCCTGGTCGTGGGTCGACTCAATCGAGGCAAGGGAGTTCACCGCTTGCTGGATGCATTCGCACCCCTCCAGAAGGGCTCGTTGACTGTGGTTGGCGACGGCCCCGACGGCGGGCAACTGAAGGCCCAGGTGGCCTCTTTGGGATTGTCGTCGCGGGTCTCCTTTGTGGGTGCCGTGAGCCCCGCTAAGGTCCACTCCATGATGCGAACCCACGACCTCCTGGTGGTCCCTTCCTTAGACTCCCACGAAGGCTCCTTGGAGGGAACCCCCCGAGTGGTTCTCGAAGCCTTTCGGGCTGGAATCTGCGTTCTCGCCTCTCGAACCGGGGGGATCCCCGACCTCGTCGAACACCGAAGGAGTGGCTGGCTGACGACCCCCGGCAGTGCTTCCGAGTTGCGCCATGGGATGGCTACGCTGTTGGGCGACTCCAATCTGCGCCGAGCACTGGCGAGGACCGGTCAAGAGAACCTTCCTCAATACTCCGTGGATGCCTGGTTGAATTCCTGGAGCAATCTCCTTTCGCAGGTCTAAGACACGGCTACGCCGGCTTCCCCAGCCCTTCGGGGGCTCCCAGGCGTTTCTTGAATCGAGTCACAAGGACCAGCACTACGATGGCTCCCAGATACGGGGCCATGCGAAGGAAGAGACCGACCAGAGGGCTGTCCAGGAACTCACTCTGGCTTCCTTGGAGGTCCAACGTCAAACGCTGCAGCGTCCCGAAGAAGAACGCAGCGAGGGCCACCCCCCAGGGTCGCCAACCTCCGACGATGACCAAACCGATGGCGATCCATCCCTGCCCGTTGCTGAGGCCGTCGCTCCACCCCGGGGTAATGGCGAGACTCAGGGAAGCTCCTCCCAAACCGGTGAGGACTCCCCCCACAACCACATACAGGTATCGAAGACGTGTAACGGACAGTCCCATGGCCGAGGCAGCCGCGGGGTTTTCCCCGACGGCTCGCAAGTTCAGCCCGGCTCGAGTATGTCCCAGCCACCAATGGATGGTGGGAATCATCAGATAGGCAGCGTACACGAGGGGAACCTGATTGAAGAGAACGTTGCCCAAAAAGGGAATGTCCGAAAGGAGAGGAATCGCCCACGGTTCGAAGTGAGGAACTCCCTGTCGCAAGGCTACCAGCCCGGCCCCTCCCACAGAGGCGATGCCGGTGCCCACAAAAACCAGAGAGAGCCCGGCCACCACCTGATCGGCCCGCAATGTGACGGTGAGCAAGGCGTGCAGGAGAGCCATCGCACCTCCCATGGCCATCCCCGCCATCAGTCCGGCCATGGCACTTCCGGTGGTATGGGACACGGCCACCGCGGTCATGGCGGAAGCCAGCATGATCCCTTCTTGTCCAAGGTTCAACACCCCGGACAGCTCGGAAAGAGTTTCTCCGGTGGCTGCGTAGAAGAGGGGAAGGCTCCGTTCGACCCCGGCAGAGAGGAGGTTTTCCATGAAAGAGGCGTTCATCGGGCTCCTCCCGGGATCGGCTCGGGCCCCTTTGCCACGCTCCTTTTCAGGCGATAGTGGGTCAAGAGGTCGCAGGCGATGACGGTGGAGAGGATGACCCCCTGCAAGAGCACTGCGACCCCGCCGGGTTGAATTTCCTTGGCACCGACCAGGAGACCTGACAGCAGTATCGCTGCCACGATGACCCCGAGGGGATGGAGGCGAGCCAGCCAGGCGACAAGAATCGCAGTGAATCCGTATCCTGGAGAGAAGTTGTCCTGGAGACGGTGGACGGTGCCCGCCACCTCCGCCATTCCAGCAAGCCCTGCGAGTCCGCCGGAGAGACTCATCACAAGGACGATGTTGCGCTTCACCGACATTCCGGCGTACCGAGCGACTCGGGGGCTTATCCCCGTGACCTTCCACTCAAACCCCCTGGCGGAACGCCACATCAAAAACCACATGAGCACCGCTGCCAGAAGGGCCAAAACGAATCCCAGGTGCAACGTAAGTCCGGCCAGGGAGGGCACTTCTGCGGCCCAATCTGAGAGCCGGGGCAACCAGGCGTTCTTGGGGAACAGGGGAGTCATCTGGAATCCCCCCTGACTCCACCGAACGTAAATGAAGTAGTTGATCCATTCAGAAGCCACATACACGAGCATCAGCGAGACCAGGATCTCGTTGGTTTGATAGCGAGCTTTGAGAATCCCCGGGATGGCTCCCCAGAGTGCGCCGGCGGCGAAACCGGCCAGGGCCATGAGGGTGAGGGTCCAGACGGGGGAGCTTCCGGGAGGAACGACGAAAGTTGCAACTCCCGTGGCTGCCCAGGCCCCCAGAAAGAGTTGCCCTTCTGCGCCGACATTCCACAAGCCGCTGCGAAAGGCCACAGCGCATCCCAATCCGCAGAGGATGAGGGGAATGGCCTGGGTGAGGGTGTCGGAGATTGCGTAGAACCCACCCAAAAAAGCCGAGTGGATGATGGTAGAGAACACCTCCACCGGGGACAATCCAAACAGTAGTAGAAGGAGGGTGGAGAGGACTGCTCCGCCGGCGACTCCCAATCCAAGTACGGCCAATCGGGAGCTCACGGTGTATTCGGTTCTGGGAATGAGTTGCCAGGGTCCGATGGTCATACCCCCTCCTCGAGACCGGCCATGGCTCTTCCCACGGCGGGGCGTTGGAAGGGGCGCTGACTGACGCTCATGATCTTCCCTCGGTAGAGGACGTAGAGGGTGTGGGCCAGGGCGAGGGTTTCTTCGAGGTCACTGCTCACAAGGACAATGCCGCATCCCGAGGCAGCAGCGCTCAGAATCTGCTCGTAGACAAAGCGTGCGGCGTGGAGGTCGAGGCCCTGGGCCGGCTCGTGAACGATGATGAGCTTCGGGGTTCCAGCCAGCTCCCGAGATAGCAGCAGCTTCTGGAGATTTCCCCCGGAAAGGGAACCGCATAGCGAGTTTTCATTCCCCCCTCTCACATCGAAGGCTCGAAGCCGTTCTTTGGTTTCGAAAGCCATGAGTTTTCGGTTCAACAGGTGGAAAGGGGAGCGTGCGCGTTGTCGGTAGTCCTTGAGAAATGAGGTCTCTGCCAGGGTCAGTTCCGGGTGAGCCCCTTCGTCATATCGATCCTCGGAGAGGTATCGCACTCCTCGCTTCTGGAAAACACGGGGTCCTTTTCCCGTAACATCGTCTCCTTCGAGACGCACCCGTCCCCCTTGCGGTCGCTTGAGTCCAGAGAGCACCTCAACGAAGTCCTTCTGGCCGTTGCCCGAGACCCCGGCGAGGGCGACGATCTCACCAGCTCGCACAGCAAAATGGACGTCTCGAAGGCCTCCTTCGGCTCCTGTGAAGACCCCTTCAAGTTCGGCAATTGGAGGGGACTTTGGGTCAGGCGCTTCGGGAAGGTCTAGCCCCTGGAGAGATGGGCTGAGCATCCTTCCTGGGGACGGGTCGCCGGTGGAGTGGAGCTCCGTCGGCACCTCCCCCACCATGCAAGCAGCAAGGGATGCCGGCGAGAGCCCTTGAGTGGAATGATTGGACAGGAGGGTGCGACCGTGTCTGAGGACCGAGACACGATTTGCCACTGAGAGAACCTCCGGGAGCTTGTGCGAGACGAAAATCACCCCCATTCCCTGGGTCGCAAGACGGTTCACGAGGGCCAGGAAGCGTTGGGCTTCGTGGGGAGTGAGCACGGCGGTGGGTTCATCGAGGATGAGGAAACGAGTCTCTCGAATGAGGGCCCTCAGGAGAGTGGTCTTCTGCTTCTCTCCTGCGGATAGTTCGAACACCGGACGGTGAAGGGGAAGGTCAAGTTGAAGGGCCTCGCACTGTTCCTTGACCAAGGTTTCAAGGTGCCTCCAGTTGAGACGTCGAGGGAGCTTCTTCCAGCCCAGAACGATATTCTCCAAGGCGGTCAGTCGTTCCACCAACCGAAAGTTCTGGTAGACCATGCTGATGCCCAGATCCTGGGCGTCCTGGGCGGACCGGAAGGAGACGGGAACTCCATCCACCTGGAGTGTTCCCAAGGTGGGTCGAAGGGCACCGGCCAGGACGTGCATGAGGGTGGATTTTCCGGCACCGTTTTCCCCGACGACAGCGTGCACCTCGCCGGTATTCAGGGTGAGATTCACGTCGTCGCAGGCAACGACTTCTCCAAAGTGAACCGAAACGCCGTGGACATTCAGGGTGGTGACGGGGTGGGTCATGGGCTCCTGTTGAGGCCTATTAGATGGCTAGGGGAGACGTCCAACGATCCCTTCAACCAACCAGTTCATGCAGATGGTGCAGTCGGTTCGCCCGGGGATCCCTTTGATCCCTTCCAGATCTTCTTGAGTCAGGGTTTGACCGGCTTCCAGAACCATCTTCCCCTGGTTGTCTCGAATGGGTCCCTTGAAGAGATCAAACCGGGTCCAGGTTCCCTTCTTCATGGCTTCAATTCGTTCCCGAACCTTCGGGATCACCGATTCGGGCACTCCCGAGCCTGGGGTTTGCCCCTCTTCGAACCCAAGAAGTCCCACGATGTCGGCGTCATATCCCAGGTAGTAGTTGCCGGGCTTCCAGGTGCCGTCGATCATCTCTTTGGCCATCCGAGCATAGGAGGGTCCCCAATTCCAGTAGCTGGTGGTGAGGCAACGTTCAGGTGCTTCTCGACAGGCGTTGCGGGAGTCGTAGCCGATTCCCCACTTTCCAGCCTCGGCAGCGGCGATGATGGGTCCGGTGGTGTCGCAGCCGGTGGCGATGACATGTGCACCGGCGTTCAGAAGGGACTCGGCTGCTGCTCGTTCCTGGGTGGGGTCGTACCAGGACTGGGTCCACCGCAGTCGGACTTCGCAATCGGAGCAGGTCTCCCGCACCCCCAGGGCAAAGGCGTTGGTGAGGCGAATCACCTCGGGAATGGGAATGGGCTCCACGGCACCAATCACCTTTTCCCCATCCTCTTTGGCTCTGGCGCCGGCGATCATACCGGCCAGATAGCGCATGTTCTCCATGGCGCCCATGAGATTGGCGAGGTTCTTCTCGTTGCTGCGAAATCCGGTGACGCTGATGAAGTTCGTGTCGGGGAACTCCTCGGCCACAGCCGCCGTGGCATCCATGAACCCGAAGGATGTAGTGATAATGAGGTTGTACCCTTTGCGCGCCATGGAGCGGATGAGACGCTCGGCCTGGGCCCCTTCCGACACATTCTCGAAGTAGTCGGTG
>CALFHQ010001008.1 GCA_937876385.1 uncultured Pseudomonadota bacterium | reverse complement strand
GTGGGAGTCCTCTTGAGCAAGGTGTTCTCATCGTCCAGATTGGCGGTGGGGGGAACCATGACCAGCCCATCCACCTGGAACACTCCGATGCGGCTGGGAACAAAGACCAGTCGCTCGAGACCAGTTCCGGGAGAATCCAATTGCAGTTGGCCGTCCTCTTCCTCGATGGTGGTGTCCCACACAAAACCGTAGTTTGTGGCCGGAACCCCCTGGTTCGTGAGAGTCAGGGTGATGCTCACGGTTTCTCCGGGGGCCACTTCCAAGAACTCTCCAGGCAAGCCGGAAATGGTCGGAAGTACCAAATCGCTGTTCCCCCCGGTGGTGTCCCCGCTGCTGCACGCAATGGCCAGGAGACCAACCGATATCCACAAAAAGGCACGAACTTGCATCGGACGCATCTCACCCCTCCCAATATCGTGTTCCGGGAACCGCACAGGGCTCCCGAAGGCACTTTGAACGCACTTGAACCAGACTACCGTCGGGAACCGAAACGGTCAATTTCATTGGACGTGCAAAGGTCATCAGGCAGAGGAAGCCGAGAGACACTGTTGCAGAGGTGCCTTCCCAGCTAACCCTTGCCCTTCGTTCCCCCACCTTCTAAGATTGAGCGTCGAAGAGTTCATCTGGATTGCCTGGGAGGGGTCGATGCCAAAGGGATTGGGTTCCTGGTCTCGCAGGGAGTTTTTGGGGAGGAGTCTGCTGGCTCTCCCCGGTGCGACGTTTCTGGGCCGCAATATGGCTCGAGGCGATGAGAAACCTGGGAGGTTGAGTATGAGTGAGTTGTCGCTGGAGCCCTGGTTCGGGCTCACCAAAGAGGATGCGGCCCGTGTCGTCACCGAGATTTGTGCCCACGGGGCCGATTTCGGGGAGTTGTTTTTCGAGGATGCGGTGAGTTCCTCCATCATTCTGGAAGATGGCGTCGTTAGAAATGTCTCGTGGACCGAGGATGCCGGGGCGGGGCTGCGGGCCGTGAAAGGGGACACCCAAGCCTACGGGTTTGCTCAGCAGTTTGATTTGAAATTGCTTGTGGACGTGGGGAATCGAGTCGGCAAAGTGGCCGGTGACGCTCGCAAGTCGGTGAATCTGGGAGCCCTGCACTCGGTTCCAGTGCGGTCCGGTCTATACAGCGGCAAGGACGCTTCAGTTCGAGCCCCGGCAGCGGGCAAGCTGGAGATACTCAAGCGAGCCGACGCAGCAGCACGGGCCTTCAGCCCGGCAGTCAAGCGGGTGGATATTACGTTGACCGAAGAGAGCCGCATTCTGGGCCTCTTGAACTCGGACGGGGGACTGTTCGTTGATTCCCAACCCATGCTGTCGGTGCGTGTCTCCGTGGTGGCCGAAAAAGACGGAAAGAAGCAACAGAGCATGGTGGGAGGAGGGGGAAGGCTCGGACTCGAGTACTTCACCGATGTAGACCCCGAGTCCCTGGGCAAGGAAGCCGCCCGGATGGCAGTGGAAATGCTTGATGCAGATCCGGCTCCCGCTGGGCAGCAGACCGTGGTGCTGGCTCCCGGGGACTCCGGAGTGCTCCTCCACGAAGCCGTAGGGCATGGATTGGAAGGGGACTTCAATCGCAAGGGAACCTCAAGATATTCCGGGAAGGTTGGTGAGAAGGTCGCCAGCGAATTGTGTACCGTTGTGGACGATGGGACGTATGCCCGTGGACGAGGGGCCATTCATGTGGACGACGAGGGGAACGCATCGGGCTCCAACGTTCTCATCGAAAAGGGGATCTTGAAGGGATACATGCACGACCGCTTAAGCGCTGCCCATTTCAAGGTGAAACCTACTGGAAACGGCCGACGGCAATCGTACCGTCACCCCCCACTCCCTCGCATGACCACAACCTATATGAACGCAGGTGCCCATACCCCGGAGGAGATTATCGCTTCGGTGAAGAATGGGATCTACTGCCGAACCTTCAGCGGCGGGCAAGTCAACATCTCCAACGGCGACTTCGTATTTCAGGCGACGGAGAGTTTCCAAATCGAAGACGGCAAGTTGACCCGTCCCTTAAAGGATGTGGTCATTATCGGCAACGGCCCCGATGCCCTGTCCAAAGTCTCCATGGTGGGCAACGACCTCGCCTTCTCGGACGGTCGATGGACCTGCGGGAAGGGTGGACAGATGGTTCCAGTCGGGGTGGGCATCCCAACGGTACGAATTGACGGAATCACCGTAGGAGGGACGAAATGAGTCAACCCTTCCAAGAGACGATCAAGGGGTGGAACGACCTCGCAGAGAAAGTGCTCGAAATGGCAAGAAAGAGAGGGCTTGAGGCCATGTTGCGGCTTGAAACCAGTCGCCGACTTAAGGTCAGAGTGCGCCTCGGGAAGCTGGACGAGCTGAGCCAGACGGCTCCGCAAAACAGCGTCTTGAAGGTGTTCAAAGGGAACCGCAGCGTGAGCGGGTCCACGTCGAAACTCACTGTAGAAGGTCTGGTGGCACTTCTCGACCGCTTGAACCAACACGTGGAGCTGGTAGACGAGGACAAAGCCGTGGGATTGCCGGAACCGGAATGGCTCGTCAAGAAGGTCCCCGACTTGAAACTGTTCGACCCCGCCTTCCTGGACTTTCCTGTGGAGAAGGCCAAACGCATGGCGCTGGAAGCCGAAAAGGCTGCCCTGGATTTCGACAAGAGAGTGACAAACAGCTCGGGGGCAGGGGTGGGAACCAGCGTGTACGCCGCTTGCCTCTACAATACTTCGGGCCTCAAGGCCTGCGAGTGGGGGTCAAGCGGCTCTATTAGCGTCTCCCCCGTTGCCGAAAACGAGAAGGGGGAGAAGAGCTCGGATAGTTGGTTTACCTGGCAGCGATTTGAAGACAGCCTGGAAGCACCGATGACCGTCGGAGAGATGGCAGCGAAGCGGGCAGTTGATGGGCTGGGTGCGGGAACAGCTCCCACTGGAAAAGTGCCCGTGCTGTTTGCCCCCGAAACGGCCACCGCCCTCCTGGGTCACCTGTGGGAGTGTGCTGCCGGGGATCGGGTCTACAAAGGTTCTACCTACCTCACGAAGGCAGAGAAGAAGGCCGTTGCTTCAAAGCTGGTCACCGTCGTGGATGACCCACTGATCCCCAAAGGGCTCAACTCCACCGCCTTTGATGGAGAAGGGGTCGCTACCCGACGCCGAATCCTCGTCAAAGACGGGGTGCTGCAGTTCCATCCGTGCGATTGCTACAGCGCTCGAAAGCTCAATCGAGAGTCCACCGGGCACCGCTCCGGAGGGGGTGTTGGTTCCTACAACCTGTATCTCGAAAACGGAGAAGAATCCCCCGAACAGTTGCTCAAGAAGATGGGCACCGGCCTCTTCGTGACGGCCTTCATCGGATTCGGCTTCAACCACGCCACCGGAGATTTCTCTCGAGGCGTGAGGGGATTCTGGGTGGAAGAGGGCAAGGTTGTCCGGCCGATCCAGGAGGTCACCGTGTCTGGGAATCTGGACGAGATGTTGAAGAACGTTGTTGCTGTAGGAAATGACTTATGTTTCAGATATGGGACAGATAGTCCCTCTCTTTTGGTGAGTGAGATGACCGTATCGGGAAGCTGAAAACGAGCCCAGGGCTTTGCATCGCAGGGGGAAACGATGAAACGGAACGCATGGTTGAGTTTGTTCGTGGTAGTTGCCTTGGCACTGGTTGGATGCCAGGGAAAAGTTGAGAAGGAAGGCAAAGAAGAACCCGGGAAGCAACCGGCCGTCGAGAAACCCGCCGAACTGACCCAAGGGGGAGAGCCCACAGCGGCAACCCCGACAGCAGCGGTGACGTTGGCAGAAGAACCTGCCCAAAATCAACCTGCCGTCCAAAC
>CALFHQ010001007.1 GCA_937876385.1 uncultured Pseudomonadota bacterium | reverse complement strand
TCTTCACCGTATGGTCCGTGGAGTGCGAGGAAGGCGACATCGAAGTCATCCTTCAGCACCCCCACTGCCTGCCAAATGGGTTGGGGCTGTGAATTGCCGATTTTGCAGAGCCCGTCAGTCCCGATGACGGCAGCGGTGCCGACATACTTGTCTTTGGGGAGGTTTTTGAGAACTACCGTCCCTGAGTGCATTGACACGTCGTGTTCGTGGCTCTTGCCCCCCATCAGCACGGCGACTCTTGTCTTTTTCATCCCGCACCTCCAGTTGCGTGAAGTTGATTGTAGCATCGGGCTGAACCCTCGTCCAAAGATGGACTCGTGGTTTCAAAGGTGCTAGATTCGACCCTCGGCAGGAGGCCCCATGAGTGTATATACAGCAGATTTGTCGCCAGCAATGAGAGGACCCCTCGAGAAATGGTTGTCCCCAGTATGTTCTTCGTTGGAGGGGCAGTCCACGTCTCTAGTGGCCTTCGGGCCGGCGGTGTTTTCGACTGCGGTGCCCCCTACGGAGGCGTTGTCAGTGCTGATCGTGTCGACGGAGTCGCCGGTGGATGTCTTGGACCAGGTTCGTCCGCTGTGGAAGCCTCCCAGAGGTTGGCACATCGAACCGCCGTTGGTTTTCAGTCCGACGGACATTGAGCAGTCCCGCGATGTCTTTGCCATTGAGTTGCTTCAAATGCAGAAGACGGGTCGGGTCGTTTTTGGAGAATTTGATCTCAGTTCTTTGGCCCCCGATGGCAACTATTTGCGTTTGCAGTGCGAAAGGGAGTTGAGGGGGCTGGTGATTCACAGCCGATTGGCGCTGTTCCGTTTCCATGAGGAGGAACGGCGGGCGGGCGAGTGGATGCGCGGGGGCATTGCCAAGATCACCTCCATCTTGAGGGGGCTGCTGGTTCTGGGCGGGAAGGATGGGTTGGGGAGTCCGGCGGAGGTCCTTGAAGCCTTTGAGGCGATGGAAGGCGCCGACTGTGCGGTGTTGCGGAAGTTGGTTTCTTTGAGCCGTGACCGCAGACCTCGCTGGGGGCGTCGGCAGATGGAGTCATTGTCCAAGTGGCTCGATGAGATGGTGGCTCGGATCGATTCGTGGGAGGAATCGAGGGGGGCGACTGGTGAAGAGTAGGGGTAGCATCTGGACCTTGTTGTCGGTCCTGCTGGCTTTGTCGGTGGTGGGGTGTCGCGGAGAATCGACCCCATCTGGTTTCCCCAAGTGGACTGCCCCGGTGGTGGATCAGGTGGGGTACATCGATGATACGGACAAGGAACTCATCAACCGCTACCTGCAGGAATATCAGCGTGTCACGGGTACCCAGATGGCTGTGGCCGTGCTGAAGGACATCGGTGGTGATGACATCGCCTTGTATGCGACGGAGTTGGCGGAGAAGTGGGGAGTTGGAGAGAAGAAGAACGATACTGGCGTTCTCATTCTCATGGTGCCTGGGGACCGTCAGACCTTCACGGCGGTAGGGCGCGGTTTGGAGGGGGTGCTCCCTGATGTGCTGGCAAAGCACCTCCAGAATGAGGTGTTCCTTCCTCTGTTGAAGAGTGGCCAGGTGGGGGAAGCACTTCGTAGATATTTGCACGCCTTGGGGACCGTTGCCAGTCAGGAGGTTCCGGGCATATCGGCGAATCTGTTGGCTATGTTGAAGGTTCAGAACCCGTATCGGGTTCCCGGAATCGATGAGTTGCCTCAGGGAGGTCAGGCTGGTCCGAAGCGGGATCCACGCAAGGGCCGCACTCGTTCCAAGGGGATGGCGAATCTACTGTTCTTGTTGTTTTTCTTTCTGTTCCCTTTGGGTGGGATGTTCTTTCGGAGGCGCCGAGGTCTCCGAGGTGGTGGGATGATTCTTGGGGGTGGTTTTGGAGGTGGGATGGGTGGTCGTGGTGGTTTTGGGGGTGGTGGTTTTGGTGGGGGCTTTGGAGGTGGTTTTGGTGGGGGAGGAGCCGGCGGAGGCTGGTAGTAGCATCAAATTTTTAGGAGGCGATTGTGCAACCATACGTTGAAGGTAAGCGGTTTAACTGGAAGTTGGGGTGTCTGATTGCGCTGGGTGTGGTGGTGCTGGTGGCTGGGCTCACAGCGAGCTTCGTCATATCGAATTACAATCGCGCCATCACGCTGGAGCAGGAAGTGGAGAAGGGGTGGTCGGAGGTCGAGAATGCGTTGAAGCGCCGGTATGATCTCATTCCGAATCTGGTTGAAACAGTGAAGGGTTATGCGACCCACGAGAAGGGGATCTTCACGGACATCGCCAATGCCAGGAAGGCCGATTTCGGCGCCAAGACCACCAAGGAAAAGGCTGAGACGTCCAGCCGACTTGAGGGAGCTTTGTCTCGGCTGCTCATGTTGCGAGAGAACTATCCCCAACTGAAGGCCAACCAGAACTTCTTGCAGCTCCAAACGACGCTTGAGGGGACGGAGAACCGGATAGCCGTGGCTCGCACTCGGTACAATGAAGCGGTGAAGGGGCTCAACAGCTACGTCAAGTCGTTCTTCGGTCGTTTCTTCGCCACTCTCACCGGAGTGGAGGAGGCTGCCTATTTCGATATCCCGGAAGGGGAGAAAGAGGTGCCGAAGGTCAGCTTCGAATAGGGTCCACTCCCGAATCTCCGAATTCTTCGTCTGAGTACATCTCAATGTAGCGCTTGAAGATCCCTGAGCATCGAGGGTTCCAGTGGCATTTCTTGCAGGCTGGTATCTTCGTCTTGTCGGGGGGGACGCTGACCGGGCGATCTCCGTCGAATGGCTCGGCGAA
Source organism: uncultured Pseudomonadota bacterium (assembly GCA_937876385.1). Lineage (GTDB taxonomy): Bacteria > Myxococcota_A > UBA9042 > CAIXZC01 > CAIXZC01 > CALFHQ01. Next base: position 712 of record CALFHQ010001007.1, on the reverse strand, counting down.
TTCTCGCAGTCTGGGTTCGACGCAGGTCGGTATTCCGCAGTTCTCACCCACCACCAACTCGATGCCGTGCTCCACGGCTCGGTCCAATCCCGTCATTACTTCTCCTACGACGTTACTCATTCGTGGGATGAGCTCTTCACGATGAGTCCATGCGCTACCAATGGGTGCGATGAAGGAGAGGCAGACGAACAGATTGTCGCGGGGCCTTGCGGCTACCCAATCGATGAAGGGGGTGAACTCGTGTCGGTTGAGCTTGCACAAGACGAAGTTGAATCCGCACCGCAACCCGGAAGCGAGGCTTTTCTCGATGCCCGCAAGTTTGGGCTCAAACAGTTCGGGACGTCTAGTAATGGCTCCGACGGTTTCTTTGGATGTCCCGTGCATGGAGATGAAGAGTTCCGGCTTCCAGGGCAAGATGGATTGGAGTACTGGATCGTTGTTCAGGAGGACGGCGTTTGTCTGCAGGGTTACGATACGGTAATTCAGCTCTTGAGCCTTCCTAAGCAGGTCGGGAACCCAGGCCACCAGGAGAGGTTCACCGCCGGAGAGCACCAGGCGAGTTGCTCCGGCTTCCTTCCCTTGGATGAGGGCTTGCTCGGCGCCCATTTTCGATGGGAACAAGTTCTGGGCGCCCTGGGAGCTGTTACAAAACAAGCACTCTTCGTTGCAGGCGAGGGTCAGGCGGATTTTGAGTTGGTCACCCCCTTGTAAG
>CALFHQ010001006.1 GCA_937876385.1 uncultured Pseudomonadota bacterium | reverse complement strand
GAGTGCGGCGGCGGCGTTCGGTGGCGAGCAGGCGGTCGAGAACACGAACGACGGCGTCGTGAAGCCGAGGCGCGGCGCGGCGGATTGGGCGCACACGAACACGATCGAGGTGATGCCCGACACGCCCGCCAGCCGCGCCGGCATCCTGAAAGGGGACCACATCATTCAGATTGGCGAAGAGAGCACGGTCAACATGATCGTCTCCGAGGCTGCAAATCGGATGCGCGGGGAGCCCGGAGCTCCCATCACCATCGCCATCATGCGAGAGGGTTTTCAACAACCCCGGGAATTGGATCTGATTCGAGAAGAGATCAAGGTGAAGAGTGTCCTCGCCAAAGCCCTCCCGTCGAACATCGCCTATGTTCGAGTCAAGGGGTTCCAGCAGAACTCGGCACTGGAGGTCCAGGCCTTCCTCGACCAGGCCTACAAGTCGGCCCTACCTTCGGGCATTATCCTCGACCTGCGGGGCAACGCCGGCGGGGTGATGTCGGCAGCCATCGACATGGTGGATCTGTTCGTGGAGAGGGGGCGCATCGTCTCCACCATTGAGAAGAATCGTGAGAACGACCGTCACGAATACGCCACCCCGGGGGATCGCTACGAGTCGGTGCCCATGGTGGTCCTTGTAAACCACGGAAGTGCCTCGGCGTCGGAGATTGTCACCGGTGCGCTGAAGTATGTGAACCGAGCGACGGTGATGGGGACTCGAACCTTTGGAAAGGGGTCGGTTCAATACATCAACCCCCTGGTCCGAGGAGCCCTGAAGATGACCATTGCCCAGTATGTGGGGCCGGGCATGGAAGCCATTCAGGGGCTCGGCATCGAACCTCATATCGAGCTGCGAAGAGTGCTCACTTCAGACCGCATCGAGTTGCCGCCGTTCAGCGACTCTTTTTCGGGAGAAGGCTCCTTGCCCCATCACTTGAAGAACGCCGGCGCCGTCATCGTCCAGGACGCCCCGTGCTGCGACATCCGCTACGTTCCCGACCTTCAAACCAGTGAAGATGAAGAGGACGAGGAGCTCTACGACGAGGTGCTCGTGGACTATCCTGTGGAGCTCGCCCGGGAGATTCTCCTTGGAGCAGGCGCTCCCACCGCCTCTGAAACTCTCGACGGGTCGGCGCACATCCTTGAAGACGCCCGAGATTACCAGGATGAGCAGTTGGGAGCGTTGGCAGCATTGGAGGGAACCCCCTGGAACCCGGGCCCCATTCCGGAAGTTGGGGTCGTGAAACTGGCCGTGGAGGCGCACTTCACTGCCAACCCGGTAATCACCGGGGCCACCACGAGCCTCATCATCACCGCCTCCAACATCGGCTCGGTGGAGGTTCCTGCGGTCTACGCCAGGACCGAATCCACCCTGGGACTGGTGGATCTGGAGTCGTGCCTGGTGGGGGATCTTTTCCCCGGAGAGACTCGAAGCTGTGTCATGGAGATTGAGGCGCCTGAGAACAGCCCCGCTCGGCGGGACAAAGTGTACGTCGACCTTCTCACCGACTTGGATTGGGCCCTGGCATCCACGTCCACTTTCTTGACCCTCTCTCCTCGCCCGGAGCCCCGCCTGGCCATCTCGTACTTCGTGGACGATGTGGAAGGAAACCGAGACAACCTGATTCAATCCGGGGAGAGTCTGGAGGTCGTCCTTCGAGTTCGCAACGTTGGGAACGGCCCGATGACAAAGGGTCTGGCCATCGTGAAGAACCTGAGCGGCCCCAGTCTCTTCATCACTGACGGCAGAGAGGACATTCTCGACCTGGCGCCGGGGGAGGAACGAACGGTTCGCCTGGCCATGAAGGCTCCCAAGGATCCCGAGGAGGATTGGTGGCATTTCGACGTGGGGGTCATCGATCTTGAAGGGCGCAGGCAGTTGATGAGTTCGCAGCATCTTCCGGTGGTGGATGACCGTGCGCCGGTTCGTCAGATGCCCGGGCGTCTCACCCTCAAACCCGGCCTCACCGAGGTGAGAACCGCTCCCCACGTGAATGCACCGGTTGAAGCGACCATTCCGGGTCCAGGCCAGGTGCGCGTCATTGGCAAGTGGCATCAATGGTACAAGATTGAAATCGCATCCGACTGGCCCGGCTGGATCCGTGAAGAGGCCGTATCCGCTCACGGGAGCGCTCCGGAATCCCGGGTGTTGGAGCGAGACATTGCGATTCAGCCCTCCCTGGAAATCGAGCGTTTCGTTCCAGAGGAGTTGTCGGGGACGGCTAAGCAGTGGGTCCTCGAAGGGTTCGTTGACTTTGGGCCGACGTCGGTCCACGAGGAATGCGGAATCTCGGTGTACCGAAATGGTCGAAAAGTCGACATGACTTACCTGGGGGAGATTCCACGAGAGGGCTCAAGGGTACCGTTCCAGTTTGTTGTCCCATTGGAAGAGGGGCAGAATCGAGTGGTCTTCGAGGTCTTCCAAAAGGACCTCTCTTCCGGTTATACTACGCTGTACTACAATCGAACCGAAGGGGACCCGGCGACTCCCTGAGAAGGAAGAGCCTGGAGCCCGCTAAGGAGTGAAGATATGAAACGACTGTTGTTCATCGCTGTGCTTGTGCTGGGCTGGTCTTACAGCGCCAGAGCCGACGAAGTGGACGACCTCCTGGACAAGGGGGAGCGCCTGGTCTCGTATGGCAAACTGCCAGCAGCAGAGAAAAAATTTCGACAGGCGCTGGCGCTCTCACCTGGGAACATCACGGTTATCGATGCGCTGGCTCAGGTCACCGAGTTTCAGCAGAAGTGGGACGACTCTGCGCTGTTCTTTCTGTCCTACTACTACCTGGACCGTGAGACCATTCCGGACCCCACCGAGGGAAAGACCAAAGTGGCCGAGCTGGGAAAGAAGATCTATCACGGTGGGACGTTGACTCTTCGGGTCACCCCTGGAGACGCCGAGTTGTTCATCGACGACCTTCCAGTAGGAAAGGGGCAAGTGGTGCTACCCACGGCTCCCGGTCGCAAGTACAAGATCACGGCGAAGCTGGCAGACTACCACGACGCGGAACCCGAGGTGCTGGTGCTGTCCGATCACGAAGAGCGGGACTACACCGTCCG
>CALFHQ010001005.1 GCA_937876385.1 uncultured Pseudomonadota bacterium | reverse complement strand
AGCAATACGAGTACATCAAGCGCCGTTTCATGTGGGGAGGTGAGAAGTGAGTGGGTTCTCCGACAAAGTATCCTTTATCTGGTCCGTGGCTGACTTGCTGCGGGGTGACTACAAGCAGAGCGACTATGGCAAGGTCATCCTGCCCTTCACCGTGCTGAGGCGAATGGACCAGGTGTTGGATGACTCCCGGGAGAAGGTGCGGGGGGTGGCTGAGGAGTACAAGGACTCTCCTGTTGAAGTTCGCAACCAGATGTTGATGCGGGCGTCGGGGCATGGGTTCTACAACATGTCCAAACTGGACTTTGGCGGATTGTTGGGCGACCCCGGGCACATTGCCTCCAACCTCGCCGGCTTTGTGGCTGGATTCAGCGAGAACGCTCGAGACATCCTCGAGCATTTTCGCTTTGAAGCCCAGATTGAGAAGTTGGACCAGGCCAACCTGCTATATTTGGTGGTTCAGAAATTTGCTGCGTTTGACCTTCACCCGGACCGGGTCGGCAACCACCAGATGGGAACCATCTTCGAGGAGCTTATCCGGAAATTTGCCGAGACCTCTAACGAAACCGCAGGGGAGCACTTCACCCCCCGGGAGGTCATCCGTTTGATGGTGAACCTCCTCTTTGCCGAGGACGACGACGCACTTCGCAAGCCGGGAATCGTCCGCACCATGTACGACCCTGCCTGTGGAACCGGAGGAATGCTGTCGGTGGCCGAAGAGCACCTCGCCGGTATGAATCCCGACGCCAGTCTCCAGGTCTTCGGGCAGGAAATCAACGACGAGTCCTTCGCCATTTGCAAAGCCGATATGCTCATCAAGGGGCAGGACGCCAACAACATCAAGAAGGGAAACTCCTTCTCGGAAGACGGTCTTCCTGACCTTCGTGCCGACTACCTCATCAGCAATCCCCCCTTTGGCGTGGACTGGTCCAAGGCTGCCGACGTTGTTCGAAACGAGCACGAGAAGCGGGGGTATTCCGGTCGGTTTGGTCCCGGTCTTCCTCGGAAGAACGACGGCTCCTTGCTGTTCTTGCTGCACATGTGGTCCAAGGGCAAAACAGCCCAGACTGGGGGCTCTCGACTGGCCATCGTGTTCAATGGGTCGCCGCTGTTCACAGGGGCAGCGGGATCGGGGGAGAGTGAAATCCGTCGCTGGGTCCTGGAGAACGATTGGCTGGAAGCCATCGTGGCTTTGCCTGACCAAATGTTTTACAACACCGGTATCTCCACCTACATCTGGATCTTGTCCAACCGGAAGGCGAAGCACCGAAAGGGGAAGGTGCAGCTCATCAACGGTGTAAGTCACTTCCAGAAGATGCGGAAGTCCCTGGGGGACAAGCGTAAGGAGTTGTCCGACGACGATATTGTCCATCTGACTCGTCTCTATCATGCCTTTGAAGAAAGCGAAGAGTGCAAGATCTTTGCAAACGAGGACTTTGGTTTCCGGCGCATCACAGTAGAGCGGCCCCTGAAGCTGAACTTCCAGACCTCACAAGAGCGCATTGCCAGACTGGACGGGGAGAATGCCTGGACCAAGCTGGCCACCAGCAAGAAGAAGGATCCCGCCACCAAAGCTGCCGAAATTGCCGAAGGAAGGGAGACCCGGCGGGAGATTCTCTCGCTGTTGGAGGCCATGGATGCCACCCGTCTCTACAAAAACCGGGAGGAGTTCAATAAGGACCTGAAACGAACAGCGAAGGCCCATGGCATCAAACTGCCTGCACCCATCCACAAGGCCATCCTGAGCGCCCTATCGGAGCGAGACGAAGACGCCCAGGTCTGCACCGACAAAGACGGCAACCCAGAGCCGGATGCCGACCTCCGGGACCACGAGAACGTCCCCTTGACCGAGGACATCGACGCCTATATGGAGCGGGAAGTCCTTCCCCACGTGTCCGACGCCTGGGTGGCAGAGGATGCCACGAAGATTGGCTATGAGATTCCCTTCACCCGGCATTTCTACGTCTATGAACCCCCTCGCCCCCTTGAAGTCATCGAGAAGGAGATTCGGGATTTGGAAGGGG
>CALFHQ010001004.1 GCA_937876385.1 uncultured Pseudomonadota bacterium | reverse complement strand
AGGGCGATCCGGGTTCTTCGCGATTCTTCCTCTCGTTGCAGGACGACCTGCTCAAGCTCTTCATGTCCGATTGGATGCTGAAAATGATGGAACGGCTGGGGCTCGACATTCAGGGATTGGAGGTTCGTCTCCCGGGAGCCTCGGGTTCGACCCTGTCTGGAATTAATGTTCAGGTGGACGCCGGCGCTCGGCTTGTTCTCGTGGGGGAGAGTGGTGCAGGGAAGACGACTTTGCTCAACGTCCTGTCTGGCGCTGTCACCCCCTCGGCTGGAACGGTGACCTTCGATGGAGTTTCCCCCTTTGCCACTGCTGGTGCACTGCGGGGGCATCGTCGGGGGTTGGGAATCGTCCTCCAGTCTCCAGTGGGCTCGCTGGACCCGCGCCAGCGGTGCGTGGATGCCGTGGCGGAACCGCTGGTAGTCCGCAGTCAGACTCCGAAGAACGAGGCCCTTGAGCGTGCCTTCGAGGAGTTGGAAGCGCTGGGGCTTTCAGCCGACGAAGCGTGTCGTCTTCCAGGGGCGCTTTCCGGGGGGCAGTGTCAGCGGGTGGCAGTAGCACGAGCGCTAATCGGGAGACCTCGGTGGGTTCTGGCCGACGAGCCTACGGCGTCCCTGGACCCCCACGTGGGAGGGGAGTTGTGGGTTGCTTTCCTGGAACGGCTGTCTGAGTCCGCATCAGGACTTGTGCTGGCGACCCATGATCTGTTGAGTCCTGCTCTCAATGGGGCCACGGTTCTGGTGCTGAGAGGCGGCTTGTGCGTGGAAACCGTTCAACGATTTGAATCCATGGAGGACTTCCACCACCCGTACAGCCGGGAATTGGTGGAGGCCATACGATGACTAGTCCAATCGAATTTCCAATGCATCCTTCGTGACTGTCACTGTGCCGTGCCCCTTGAATTGAAGCTGGAAATCGGGGAACTGGAATTGAATCTCCCGTTCAAACGAGTAGCCCCCGGGAATCATCGCCAGTCGACCGTCGTCGATGCTCCCCGAGCCACCCTTCAGGTCGTGGTGGAATTGGAGCCAGTATCCGGAGTCCTCGTTCTTGAACAGGACACTCCGCCGTCGGACTTCGAACCCGTATTTCTTGTCCACAAAGGCCAGAATTCCAGACACAAAACGTGCACAGTCGTCGGTGGCAAAGGTCGTACCACGGCTTGAGTAGTAGGCATGCCCCTTCTCGGCGAATCGAACCGTGACACGAATCTTCCCTTGCAGACTCCACTGTTCCAGGAGCTTGTTCTCTCTTGTCAGGTAGTGGGTCAGTGACTGCTCCGTCGCAGAGCGCTCCGAGGCAAATTCCGCTACCCTCTTCTCCATGGCTTCGTCGGGCAATTCCCCCACATCCTCGGCCAATTCGGAAGCGGCGAAGGGATACAGACAGTTGTTCTTCTCACACTCCGATTTCCACTCAGGAAATCCCAGCGCATCCAGGATGGTACCCAGGGAAGCGCCGGTTCTGTAGTATTTCCACTTCTGCAAGGAAGCTGGTTGGAACTGAGACAAGTATCCCACGAACTGGTGAAGTTCCTTCTCCAACTCGGCGTAACCGGCGGCCACGGCATACCGCATTTCTACATATCTGGCCGTGCCCTCCACGGTCTCCTCCCAACCCTCAATGCTCCACGCTCGGGCACCCTCTTCCAATCCGTAGCGATGGCTTCGGACAGCCAGGTACAAAGTCAGATCCCTTCGGCTCACCTTCTTTACCCCGCGGGTCAGCATCCGCTTCAAGAGAACCTCTTCGACCCGGGCCAGGTAGGCATTCTCGAAATCTTCGTAAGGATAGCGGCACGCCGGTGAAGAGGAACCGCGATCAAAGCGCTCTTGCTGGTACACATGGAAAGTTTCGTGGACAACCAGGCGGTAGAATCGCTCCGGGGTAGTTCCCGGGTTGTATCGTGCGACCAGGGAACGGTTGGAGGCGAACTCGAAATCCTTCACATAGGGCAAACCGCCGCTTAGCTTCAGTTCACTTCGGGGAATCACGTACACCGGAACCTCGATCTCTTTCACGGAAATCTGCTGTAGCTTTGGAGGAGTAACCTGTGCATTCCCGAGGAAACTGCGCTTTCCAGGTTGGAAAATGATGAAGGAACGGTCGTGGAGGC
>CALFHQ010001003.1 GCA_937876385.1 uncultured Pseudomonadota bacterium | reverse complement strand
TTGCAAGCAGGGAGAGGTGAGTGCGTCGACCTTCGAGCGTTATCGCCTTCGAACCTACGCAGAAGCTGGATACAAGCCGTTTTCCATCGCTGCCATGATTCTTCACAGCCAGTTTGCCGATGTTCCTCGATTGCTCGGGGAAGTGGTCAATCGAAACGAGATTCGTCGGGGATTGTAGGCTCCGTCACTTCACCGTCAGCAGACAGAATCCAGGGACGCCATCGCTGCCGATGGTGAGCACACTCTCCAGGGTCCACCCTTTCTTTTCCAGAATGGGCTCCAGTTTCGCCTCATCAAACAGGGTTTGGCAGAGGCTCTCCAGAGGGGCACCTGCTTTCTCCGCCGGAACTTCCAGAACGACGATTCGAGGGGTCTGTTCTCCTCTCTGATACAGGGCGGTTCGTAAGGGAAGGGGCTCGTTGAATTCCACATAGCGGGAGTTCACGGAGTGTGACAGGTGGACATCGATGCATCCGAGGCTTCCGGTGCCGAAGTAGTCGATGGGGGTTTCTGGAGCGTCGGCAATTACGGTCTCCACGGCAAGCGCCAGTCGCCGCTGCGAGTCACCCTTCATGGCCCCTTCGGCCTGCCCCAGGATTCGAAGGCCGTGGGAAGTGTCCAGGGCCGCACTTCCAACCAACAGCAGCACGGCAAGCGAAAGGGGTCGAAGCCAGGGCAGGGGAGCTGTGATTCGAGCGTCCAAGGCTGAAATGTAGCCAAACAGCGGCTTGATTCCAAACAACAACAGGATGGGGAAGAGCACCATCGCGATGCCCGCTGCACTTTCGGGATTTCCAAAGGTCCACAAGTGGACAAACGCGAGAACCAGCAGGGTGACAACCCAAAGATTCGGCGCCCAGCGGTCAACCGTGTGTTTTCGGAGGATGGAAACCACCAGGCGGACGGGTGCTTGAAGAATGAGGAATAGTCCCCACAGCGCTGTCACCGGGTTTATCCAGTTGGATTCGACCCCCGACAATCCTCGTGCAAGAAGGGTGGGTTGCCCGTAGCCGATTCCCAGAAACGCAAAGATTTCCACGGCGCTTGAGGCTTCCCCTTGAACAGACTGTTGGTGCATCCAGGCAGTTGCGAGCTTTACCACCGACCCCCAGAGTGAATCTCCTTGCGAGGAGCCAAAAAGAAGCCCTTCGATGAGGCCCCATTCGCTTCGAAGAAGCAGAGAAGCCAGCCCTGGAACCAGGATGCTCAGCAGCATCCAGGAGACCATCTTCGGCCAGGGCATCTCTCCACCACTATCCTTGATCTTTGAGGCCGCCAGCAGCGCCAGGGCCGCCACCCACAGGTAAGGATCTACAACTCCGGCCAAAAGAGTCAGCACCCACAATACCCATCGCAGGCCACGTCCCAGATTCCCCGACTCCACAAGCAAGTCCCAGCCCAAGGCAGCGAGGGAGACCCCTCCCAGGAAGGACAGCGCGAGGTTTGGAACAGCGAGGTTGAAGATGATGAGTACGAGCAACTGAGTCAGGGTCAAGGCCCCCGCTACCAGCACCATGGAGGGAGGTAGAAGTCTCCACAGCAGGACCAGCCAGAACATCCAGAAGAGCACCAGCAACAGGCGTTGGATGTTGCGCATGGTGTCGAGGTTCCGACCTGTCATCTCGTACAATGTTGTGGCGACAAACCGAGCCGGGCGGGCCACCATGAACTCTCCATCGGTGGTCCCTGAGGGGTCAGCAAATTGACTGGGAGAGACCAGAAGGCGTCCCTCCACGGACGTGACTCCGAGTCGGTCCGATGCTCTTGTTGACAGCAGGAGGGTCATCCCCAGGGCGACAACAGCCATCATCAGATAGACGGGTATTCTTCTCATCGAGTTCCCTCCTGAAGATGGCAACTCAAGAGTGCGAATCTTGCTTGGGTGGCGAGCAGGCTGCACCCATCGGGTGGGTCGCAACCCAGCGGCACGATGACTCGAAAGGGGCCCTCCGGGGCCCAATTGGGAAGGGTCTCAAGAAGGGTGCCGGCAGCCTTTGTGTCTGAGACGGCCCCCGCTCCCACCAGGGGATGCAGGAGGGTCCACTGGGACGACGAGATGGTGTCCATTTGCGCCGTTGAGGTCACGTTCGTTCCATCCGGCACGGCGTCGTCGTTGAGGGAAGCGAATAGAGCCAGGTAGCCCCGTCCTCGAGTCAACACGGCGACGGGTGAGCCTTTGGTTTCCGGGTTCTCAAGGAGTGCCTGCATCTGGGCGACCCCCTCCAGATCCCGTTGCAATTCCACTTGATGAGGAGGGGCCGAGGAGGCCAGCAATAGAAAGGTAGCGTAGCAGAGACCGGCACCGTAAAGGACGAGCATTCCATTCAGGAAACCTCGCACCCATCGGTGCCTTTGCGCTGCCAGGGACTGCAAACTGCGCCCGTAGCCCGCGGGAAGAAGAATTGCCGGCACAAGGATTGCGGGGAAGGTATAGCGCAACTCCACAGGGATCCAATAACCAAGGATGGCGACCACGGCCACGTAGATGAGCCCAACCAGGGCGAATCGCGGGGTCTTTGTATGGTCCAGCCCGGCCAGTAAGAGCAAGCTGCCGGCGAGTCCCGCCAATCCCCCCGTCGCCACGGCGGTGTGGAAGAAGTCCCACAGCACCTGG
>CALFHQ010001002.1 GCA_937876385.1 uncultured Pseudomonadota bacterium | reverse complement strand
GCCCGCCACCGTCGACATACAGAAGAAGAAGCTGAGCCACGTCGCTGTAAACACGAACCCCGCCCTGGCCCACGACCGTTTTTAGAGCGTCGGGAGCGACAATTACCAACTGCAAATCCAGGTTCACATCAAGGAGGCTGTTTAGAGTTACATGCTCGACCTCCCCCCACTGACTTCCTTCCAAAGTTCCCTGGGGGTCAAACAGCCCCACGGAGCCCTCGAACTGCACCGACTCGGGTTCCTGAACCACAACAAACCGGTCCTCACGACTGGAGAGGCTCTCCCCCTGGAATTCCACAGTGGTCCCAAACAACCTCTTTGCCGAAACCCCCGACAGCAGCGGCGCCTCAATGGAGGCTGTCACTGACATCGACTCCCCGGCATCCAGAGAGACACTTTTCGTTGTCAAGGCAGCACCCTCAAAATCGAGCACGGTGACCGTGCCCTGGAGCGGTGCGGTGCCCGTGGCAACGAGGTCCCAGGTTGTGACACGAGTCTCTCCAGGCGCAAACTGCACGCCGTTGAGACGACGCAAGAGGGAGACCTCACCGGGACCGGGCAACCAATCTGGAGGCAGCAAACCGAGGTCACTGACTCGATGCTCAAAACGACCACGCACTCGGTTCTCGACAGAGACAAAGCTTGCCCCTTCGGACAGCAGTTGCCCTCCTTCCTCGGTCCAGAAGAGGCGGGTAACGGCGCGCTCCTCGGAAGCTTCGTTGAAAAGTGAGCGTGGGCCCAGCACCGAACTCAGTCGGTTGCGACCGGTGGTCTCTCGTCCCAATCGACCAAACCACAGAGGGTCGCCCTTGTTCCAAACCCATTCCCCGTGAGTGGCCGCTTCCACGACGTCATCAAGGGAGTTGCACGAGCTTCCCGTCATGCACTCCAAAGGGGTGAAGGGGTGCTCCAGCCAGGTCACATCCACGGCACCGTCAAAGACCGTCTCGCCACGCACGGTCAACAGTCTCCCGGGAGCCTCCACTTGGGCCTGGGCCAACAGGTCGTCCAGAATGGGGTGGAGCTTGTCCCAACGCACCGCTGACATGCAACCCGACGGCCCATCAGCGACGTTCATGGCGACGACGCTGGGGTGTCGTACGGCGCGCTTGGCCATGGCCGCAACTTGCCTCGCCATGTTCTCTGCAAAGACTCCACCGTCCAGGCGATAGCGCCCCGCCGGGTCGCACCCCAGGGAGGTAGACATCACCACCAACACTCCCAACTGGTCGGCAGCGTCCAGCCATTCTTCGGGCCACAGCCCGTCGTTCAAGATGATCGTGTTGTAGCCGGCCGTGCGCAGTGTAGAAAGAGCGGTGACTATCTCGTCGTAGGAATGGTGGTTGGCCGGAAGGGGAGCGTCCCAGGCGGAAAGAACGGCAGACTCTCCGTTCAAGATCACCCGGGGGCCTGAGGTGCGAACTTCTCGCAACCCCAAAGGAACGTCCGCTGCATAAAGGAGGGTCCCCCCCTGGCGGACTTCCAACGACACTGAGTGGAATTCGGGGGACTCGGGGCTCCAAACATCGGTGGGCACCCAGGAAAGGGGCACTTCGATTTGCTGTTCTCCCGGAGCCACCAGAACGTTGTCCAGGGAGAAAGAGGTTTTTCCGACTCCAGCGGGGTTGCGCACCGTTCCGGCGATTTTCACCTGGGGGGTGTCCTCGCCGCTGTTTCTGGCTCGAAGGTGAATTCGGGTGGTTCCGGCAAGGAGGCTCGTCGTGGCGTACACTTCATCCACGACGAGGGGCGCTTCCACCGTCCACCGCACCGAATCCACAATTCCCATGCACAAGAAATCTCCGGGGAAGGGCTCCAGGACTCGGTTGGTCATGATGTTCCGGGGGTCTGCGCCGGGAAGAAGGCCATCCACCGGGGAGGGGCTGAGCACGGCTTCCAGCCAGCCGTGGACTTGAACGACAATTTCGTTGGACTCACCGGGGAGGATATGGTCCGTCACGTCCAACCCCAAATCCACCTCCCAGCCATGCGCAGAGGTGTAAACTTCGGTGCCGTTTATCCAGATACTGGGATCGTACCGGAGGTTCAAAAACTTCAACCGGACCCGCTGCCCGGCATCCAAATTCGGAACCTGGAAGGT
>CALFHQ010001001.1 GCA_937876385.1 uncultured Pseudomonadota bacterium | reverse complement strand
GACGGTGGAATCAGACCATCTGGCTCGCCATCGAGCAGGCCTGCCGGGAGATGTTCGAAGGGGACCTGGACGACCACATCGTAGTGGACGCCCTCCAAGGTGGAGCGGGAACCTCCACCAACATGAACGTCAACGAAGTGCTCGCAAACCGAGCGCTCCAGATTCTGGGCCAGCCCCTCGGCCAGTACGATGTGGTTCACCCCTTGGACGACCTCAACCTCCACCAGTCCACCAACGACACCTATCCCACCGCACTGGCGGTTGCCACCATCGACCTGCTTCGAAGGCTCGAACGAGATGTGGTGCTTCTCCAGGAGGCCTTCCAGGCCAAAGAGAAGGAGCTGGCCCACGTGGTGAAGGTCGGGCGCACCCAGTATCAGGATGCTGTGCTGACTACCCTGGGTCGGGAGATGGGCGCGTACGCAGACGCCTTTGCTCGGGACCGATGGCGGGTGTACAAGTGCGAAGAGCGGGTGCGGGTGGTGAACCTTGGAGGGACGGCCATTGGAACCGGGCTCGGCGCCCCTCGGCAGTACATTTTCCAGGTGGTGGATGCCCTTCGAGAGATTACCGGGTACGGATTGGCTCGGGGGGAAAACCTCGTCGAATCGACCCAGAACGTCGATGCTTTCGTGGAGGTCAGTGGCATCTTGAAGGCACTGGCTACAAACCTGCTAAAGGTCTCAAACGACCTGCGATTGCTAAGCTCCGGGCCCGACGCCGGGTTTGGAGAGATTCGTCTGCCGACCCGGCAATCTGGATCATCCATCATGCCCGGGAAGGTGAACCCCGTCATCCCCGAAAGTGTTGCCCAGGTGGCCATGGTAGTCATGTCCAACGACAACCTCATCGCCCAGGCAGCGTCCAGCGGAAGCCTGGAATTGAACCCCTTCCTCCCGGTCATCGCCGACGCCCTGTTGACCAACCTCGAGCTGCTCTCGGGAGCCTGTTCCTCCCTGGCTCGACTGTGCGTGAGTGGAATCGAAGCCGATGAAGCCCGCTGCACCGCCCACGTGCACGGCGCCACTGCGACCCTCACCTCCCTGGTAGAAGAGATCGGATACGAAGCGGCCCAGCAGGTCGCAAGCCGCATGAAGGCCGAGGGAAAGAGCGCCAGGGAGCTGGTCGTCGAGATGGGACTCCTGAGCGTTGAGGCCTTTGACCAGGCAGTGTCGCCGGAGCGAGTGACTCGTCTGGGTTCACGCCCGCAAAAGAAGAACTGACGGAGAGACTGTATGCAGAAGACCCCCCGAGGAATGAGACTGCACATCGCCCTGTTCGGGCGCCGCAACGTGGGGAAGAGCTCCCTCCTGAACGCCATGACCCGGCAGAGCGTCTCCATTGTCTCGGACATCGCAGGAACCACGACAGATCCGGTGAATAAACCCATGGAGCTTCTTCCCATCGGGCCCGTGCTCTTCATCGATACGGCGGGGATTGACGACGTGGGAGCCCTGGGTGAGATGCGGGTTCAGAAGACCCGGAAGGTGTTCGAGCGGGCGGATGTGTCCATTCTGGTAGTCGAGCAGAACCGCTGGGGCGATTTCGAAGAGGAACTCCTCAAAGAAATGAAGGGGCGAGGGGTTCCCACCATCGTTGTCTTCAACAAGAGCGATATCGAACCGCCAGACCCCGACTTGCGCCAACGCCTGGAAGATGAGAAGACCCTATGGGTGGCCACCGTGGCATCCAAAGGGGAAGGAGTGCTGGACTTAAGGGAAGCCCTGATTCAAGTGGCGCCAGAGGAGTTCATCAACACGCCCACCATCTTAGGCGACCTCGTTCCTGCAGGGGAGTTGGCCGTCCTCGTGGTCCCCATCGACATGGAAGCGCCCAAAGGGCGCCTCATCCTTCCCCAGGTTCAAAGCATCCGAGACCTCCTCGACAACGACGCCTACTGCATGGTGGTCAAGGAGCGAGAACTGAGAGACGCTTTGGAACGCTTGAAGCGTCCCCCGGCGTTGGTCGTCACCGATTCTCAAGCCTTCTTGAAGGTGGCTG
>CALFHQ010001000.1 GCA_937876385.1 uncultured Pseudomonadota bacterium | reverse complement strand
CAGGCGACTGACGCAGCATACGGGGATGATCGCTGGTCAAGATGACCCTGTTTAGTGGACGATGCGAGTTCCCGTCTCTCCGTGGACCGCTTCCAGAAGACAGCCGGGACAAGTGATGATGACCTGTTCTCCACCGTTTTCCAGGAAGGAAAGGGCCGCCTGGATCTTGGGCAGCATGGACCCTGGCTTGAAGTGCCCGTCCGCTATGTACTGCTTCGCCTGGGCCACCGTCATCTCGTCAATGGGGGTTTCTTCCGGGGTGCCGAAGTTCAGCGAGACCTTGTCTACCGTGGTGGAAATGATGAACGTCGACGCTCTGATATTGTGAGCCAGAAGGCTCGAAGCGCCGTCCTTGTCGATAACCGCCGACACCCCTTGCAGGTTCCCATCCTTCTCCACCACTGGAATTCCGCCACCCCCCAAGGCGACGACGCCGATTCCGCACTCGATGAGCTTTGAAATGGCTTCCATCTCCACGATTCGCATGGGCCGAGGGCTGGCCACCAGTCGCCGCCATCCCCGCCCCGAATCTTCCGCAACGGTCCAACCCCTTTCCGAGGCGAAGGTCAGAGCATCCTCCTCTTGATAGAATGGGCCGATGGGCTTGCTCGGCTTCCGGAAAGAAGGGTCCTCTGCGTCTACCACCGTTTGAGTGACAACCGTCACCACCATCTTCTGGATGCCTCGACCGTGAAGCAGGTTCTGGAGAATCTGCTGTAGCATGTAGCCAATGGCGCCCTGGGTGTCTGCACCGCACACTTCCAGCGGAATCTCGTGCAGTTGCTTTCGAGACAACTCCGACCGCAGCAACACGAAACCCACCTGAGGACCGTTCCCGTGGGTTACCACCACCTCCCACCCTTCTTCCATCAGATCAACGATGTGTTCGCAAGTCTCCACCGCCGCATCATATTGGTCCTCAACGGTCTGATGGTGCTTGTCTTTGATCAGGGAGTTGCCGCCGATGGCGATTAGAGCGATTCGGTTCATTCCAGCCTCCTGGCACCTCGCTGACAGGTGCTCGTAACGGGCCGACCCCTCTCTCATACGGACCACCGGGACGGGCAATGGGGGCCGGAGCCGGATTAGCGAGTTTCCATTTGAAAAATGGGGAAGTCAAGGGATTCCTGTCTCCTTGCAAAAACAGTTCGGCGACTCTATGATCGGGCCGCCACCGAGGTATCTCACGGGGCGGTTTCACCCACAGGAGGGGACCCATTGAACTACCAAGACAGCATCCCCACGGTTCACTTCGAGACTGGAAGTCTGGACAATCCATTGGCCAGAAGATTGGGGAGAATCCTTGAAGCAAACCTGGACAACCCAGGGCTTCGAAAGAAGGCATCCAAGTTGGGCTTGGACGTGGGGTTCACCGCAACACTGCCGGATGGAAGCAACCTGGCCACCACGTGGAGCTTCCAAGGGACCCGAATACGCATCTACCCGGTTCTGCTGGGACATCTGGACCTCTCCCTTGCTGCACCCTTTTCGACCCTCATGCAAGTGACGCAGGTGCCCTCGACCCAAAGCCTCCCCCTCCCATGGACCCGAGGAGCTCTGCAACTTCTGGCGTCCCTCGGGACCCGTCAACTGGAGGTCCACCCCGCACGCATGCGCCCAAACCAGATGGCAACGTTGATTCGGCTCCTGAGCGCACAACATCGGCACAAACCCTGGACCCTCGTTTGAGGCGAATGTAGGAGAAGCACCTCCATGGGAAGCGATATCACAAGGGAGCGCTCGGTTTGGAGGGTTCGACTCCCCGCCGTCTT
>CALFHQ010000999.1 GCA_937876385.1 uncultured Pseudomonadota bacterium | reverse complement strand
CAGAGACCGTTACGGAACCGTCTTTTTTAGTAAATTTGATGGCATTTGAAATGATATTGTAGATGACGGTTCTCAGTTGGCGGGGGTCCGCCTCTAGGACCAGTCTCGCGCTGTCGGAGGATTGGTCCAAATGGATCTCGTGGCCAGATTCCGAAACGAATTCGCCTACGACATGGGCCACCACGGTGCCCAGGTCCAGAACTTGTCGTCGAGTGGCGTCGCGTCCGCTATCCAGTCGGGAGATTTCCAAGAGGTCTGTTACCAACGACAAGAGTCGGTCGGTGTTCTTTCTTCCGGCGAACATCAGCCTCTGAAAACGGTCATCGAGATCCTCCCTCTCAAGTTGGCTGAATACACCAACGATGTTGGTCAGGGGGGTCCTCAACTCATGGTTCACGTTGGCGAAGAACTCGTTCTTTTTCCGGTCGAGTTCTTCCAGTTCCCGCGTCCGTTGGTCCAGGGTCCTGCGCTGAACAAAATTGGAGAACAACAGGTAGTAGACGACTTGTCCGGCGATTATCGAGGTCACTGAGGCTGCAATGGTCCAACTGATTGGCATTCCAATCAACGGTGCGTAGAGTTGGTCGGGCGCAGTCAGAAAGAACGTCAAAAAGTACGAACCGGTCATGCCGAAAGTGATGAATGCACGGCTCTTCAACCGAGTGATGATCAGAACCGACATCAGCGGCGTCGAGTAGACCCCGTAGAATACGGGAGACTCCATTCCCCCCGCAAGGGCCGTCAGGTGCCCGGACATTGCGACTCCCAGACTGAACATCAGTGCCGTTAGCCCCACAGGGTGCCGAGAGGCGGTTCGGGAGAAACGCACCAGTGCCAGTCCCAGAACACAAATGGCAATCAGAGCCAAGCGCCACTGTATCAACCAATTCATCATTTCCGAGTCTGGACTCCCGACGAGCGCGTCCAGAGGCCAGGACAAGATCGTGATCACGGCCATGGTGCCCGCTGTCATCCGGAGCGCCAGGAGGTTGAGTCTTCCCGAACGTTCTTCGAATGCCCCGAGAACCTCGGTGTCCCCTGCTTCGGTCAAATAGCGCTCAGGAAACAGAAATCGCCGGATTTGAACAATACGGTCCATCAGGTCCTTACCACCAGCTCACTCGCTCGCTGATATCACTTCGGAAACAGCCCAACCCGACCTTGTGAGTCTCGTGTGTGTTGTGTGAGTCCAAGTCGACGTTGATCTTCCAGTTGGAGGCTCCGATGAGGAGCGAAGTGTAGTAGTAAATCGGGTCTTCGGTTCCATCTTCGTCGATGTCGCCTTCTCGCATCTCGACTCCACCCACCATACAGTTCCACTGCCCGACCGGGGCATCGAAATTGGCGCTGGTGCTCTGCCCCAGGTCGAAAAGACTGACCTTCAGCAGGCGGTAAGGTAGATTGACGTCACCGTTGACTGTGAGGTTTCCATGAATTGAGAGATTCCCCTCAACGGTCGTCGGGCCCTGAATGTCCGTGCCTCCATCCATGGATTGGCTGAAGTTGACAATGAGCTTGTTGTCGTTACCTGGATTCAGGATGCGGCCGCCATCCCCCCTGGTGGGATGGCTTCCGAAGAGGAGTGTTTCGCTATCAATGCTCAAATTACCCCCAAGAACCACTGGCTGCTGCGTCGTCGCATTGAGGAATAGCATCGAGTCGGGTGGGCCATCCAGCGTCGCCACCCTGAAGTTCGTTCCCGAGGTGGTCCACATGGCGAAGGGGAGGGGGGCAAAATGTTGTTGCCCGGACAGATTTACCCATTGGTCCCCCTCATGAATGGACACCTCCATCTGCAGGCTGTCCGCATTTTGTACCGTGGATACCAGCGCTGATACGCTTTCCTCCGAACTCGCTCCCAGCAGCACCGAGAACCGTCCGTTTTGGACTGAAACCTGTTGAACTTCCGACCAGACAGAGGGAGCTTCCAGGGAGAGGCTCTCGTCTCGCAGGTCAAACCGCATCTCCACTATCCCGTCCATGTTGATGCCGTCCTTCTCCACCGTACCCTGGTAGTTGATGTAGCGAGGCCCTGCTTCAAACGACGGCTCGCCGTCGGCGGAAACTCGCCACCCAAGAAGCGCCAGGAGGGTGAATGTGAATCCCACCATGCCCGTGACGACCATTCCTTTAGGAAGTGTCATGTGGACTTGTTACGCTTGAGTGGACACCCCACATCGGTCCACAATGGCCGTGGAGG
>CALFHQ010000998.1 GCA_937876385.1 uncultured Pseudomonadota bacterium | reverse complement strand
CAGACGGGTCTCCGGCCTGCTGTGGCAACACCCTGGAGAAACTCCGGAGCAAACGGCCCGGCAGTTCATTGAGGCCAATCCGCGCTTGCTGGCAGTTCCCGTAGACGCCCTGAAATTCGAGGACACAGAACAGACTCGCACACGCACTGCAGTGACCTTCTCCCACACTGTGGACGGACTCCAGGTCCTCGACAGCGAAGTCAAAGTACTCCTCGATAGTGCAATGAACGTCGTCGCCGTGATCTCCTCTCTTCGGCCGGTGACCGGGAGAGTGACCAACCCGGTCGACATCGGATGGGACGCTGCATTTTCCGCAGCGTTTGCTCACCTGTATCCCGGCCTGAACCTGGACGAAAACCATCCCACTGCCCATCGCAGACTGCTCACCCGGAAGTTCATCTACGCCACCCACGGGGGAGTCCATACCGTGTACCGAGTGGCCATGCCGGGCCTGGTCCCCACTGAAAAGACCGAATGTCTGGTGGATTCCGCCACGGGGAAGATCCTTCGAACCCGCAAACTGGTGGTGAGGTAGCATGATGAAAACACCCATGAGTAGACTGATACCGACGACAGCTTTGCTTTTTCTCCTGATGGCCTCCTGCAGCACAAGCAGCAGCGGCCCCGAAAACCAGACTGACACCCTGGCCGACGTCACCGCCGACACCGCCGAGGACGGCACCGTGGAAGCAGACCAGTCGCAAGGGGAGGACGGAGCCTCCAAAGAGATTGCCGACGAGGACATTGCAGAGGTCCGAGACAACCCGGCACTTCTCTTTCCCCACAACCCAGTCAAAGACGAGTGGATCCCTCAGGAAGTCTCCCTCTCCAATATCGACGACGAAGCGGGGGGGATGACCGGCCCCTACGCCAACGTGTTCAACTGCTTGAACGAAGACGGTGGTTGGACTCGAGACTACGACATTCCCATGCTGGGACCGGTTCATGTGCAGCTTTGCAACATCAAGAAGACCGTCTTCCCGGATGATGCGGGAAGCTACGAGCATGTCACGGTGCCCACGGACCTGCTGGATCCCAGCGACTCCTTTGCCGAGATGATGCTCTTCTATCACATGAATTTCATCCACGACTACTACAAGCAGGTGCACGGTTTCAGCGGCATGGACTTCCCCCTCGAAGGGTACGTAAACCTGCAAGGCTATTTGGAAATGGAGAACCCGCTGGACGGCATTCCCGAGGGGTGGGTGACCTTTGACAACGCCATGTTCATTCCAAAGGAAAGCCTCGAAATGATCGAAGAGTTGGGCGCCGAGTTGTTGGCCCAGTACCTCGGTGTGGACGACAAACTGGATCTCCCGTTCAAGAACGACGCCATCCTCTTCCTCCAGGGTGAAGCCCTCGACTTCGCCTACGATGCGGACGTCATCTACCATGAGTACACCCACGCCGTGGTGGGAGGAGATCGACTGTTTGGCTACGGCATCGACGAATTCGGCCCCGATGCCGCTCCCACATCAATCAACGAAGCCTACGCTGACTATTTCTCCTGCTCGGTAATGGGTGATCCGGTGGTCTCCGAGTATGCGCTGGAGACGTTGGGCGCCGGCCGTGATGTGTCTCAGATGTTCCACTGCCCGACGGACTACTTCGGCGAATCTCACCAAGACGGCCAAATCTACTCCTCTGCCCTTTGGGCCATACGGGAAGCTCTGGGCCAAGAGGACTCCGACCTCATCATCTTCAACGCACTGCTCACCTTCCAGAACGATACATGCTTCCAAGAGGCAGCGATGGCCACCATCGCTGAAGCGGCCCTTTTGGACCCACCAAAGGACACCGAGGTCGAGGCCATCTTCGAGGAGCGAGGCATCCTGGGTTGCAATGGACGGGTCAAACCGTACGCCGACAAAACCGAGGGATTCCCGGATATTGTCCCGGGCACCCAGACCTTGGGTGTAGACGTCTTTGCTGAGGCGGCCCCCGGGTTTACTCAGTACCAGTTCGAAGTGGAAGAAGGCACCCAGAGTCTGGTCATCGAAGTACAGGCGGAGACCGGGCTGGGAATTCCCTTCCTGGAGGATTTCCTGGGCCCCATGCCGGTGGAGCTTTCGGCAGCGTTCTCTCCGGATGGCCCCATTCAGTTCATCTACGAGCCCGAATTCTCCCACAATGCGCTGGGAGTGCTCCCATTTGAAGAGGTTGAAGACGGCATCTTACGCCTCACAGTGGCAGGAAGCTGCCTCACCCCCGGGACGTGGTATTTCCAGTTCTGGAATCGATCGGCCAGCGACGCCACGATTCGACAGATCGTCATGACTCAATCCACGCAGCCCGCAACAGAAGCCAACTTCAACTGTGACGAAGAGCCTCCCGAATAGAGCGCCGACAACGACTCCATCCCGCCATCTGAACTGCGCAAGCTTAGTCCTTTTCTTCGAACTTAACCGATGATACCGTGTTCAGGAAGAACCGAGTGACTTGTTTCGAACCTCTGGAGGACGACTCATGCGTGATGTGTATTTTGTGGCACCTGTGCGAACGGCCATCGGCAAATTCGGCGGAATGTTCAAGGATTTCAAAACCAGCGACCTGGGGGTTCCCCTGGTCAAAGACGTCATAGCACAGACCGGAATCGATCCCGGCGCTCTGGACGACGTGCTGTTTGGAAACTGCTTCATGCGCACCGACGATATCAACATCGGTCGAGTCATCGGGCTCAAGGCCGGCATCCCCTTCCACGTTCCTGGAGCAACCATCCAACGTCAGTGCAGCTCCAGCATGCAGGCGGCTGTCTACGCTGCCCAGCAAATCCAGACGGGGGAGGCGGACATGGTCATGGTGGGCGGCATCGAGAGCATGTCCCAGGCCCCCTACTACCTCAAAGACGCTCGCTGGGGCAAACGCATCACCCACGCCGAGATGACGGATGCGTTGTGGGAAGGTCTCACCGACCCCATCAGCGGACTCATCATGGGAATGACAGCGGAGAACCTGGCGGAAAAATACGACATCTCCCGTGAAGAGCAGGACGTCATCGCAGCGAGAAGCCACGCCAACGCTGCCCGGGCCACCAACAAAGGTCTCTTTGCCGACGAAATCCTCCCCATCGAGCTGACCAAACGGGGCAAGACCATCGTGCTGGCCAAGGACGAGCACTTCAGAGAAGATATCACCGAGGAAGGGCTCGCCAAACTGACGCCGGCCTTCAAGAAGGGCGGAACCGTCACAGCGGGCAACTCGTCGGGTCTCAACGACGGTGCTTCCGCCATGCTGGTTGCCTCGGAAGAAGCGGTAAAGAAGTACAACCTCAAGCCCCTGGGACGCTTGGTCTCCCACGCAGTTGCCGGAGTGGAACCTGAGTTGATGGGTTACGGCCCGGTGCCTGCGTCAAAAAGGGCTCTCGAGAAGGCCGGCCTGAGCTTGAAGGACATCGGACTCTTGGAGATCAACGAGGCCTTCGCCGCACAGTATCTGGCCTGCGAGAAGTTGCTGGAGTTGGATCGAGACATCACCAACGTGAACGGCTCTGGGATTGGCCTGGGTCACCCCGTCGGCGCCACCGGCCTGCGAATCATCGTCAGCTTGCTCCACGAAATGAAACGTCGCAAAGTGAAGTACGGCCTGGCAAGTCTGTGCGTCGGCGGTGGAATGGGCAAGACAGTCATCGTCGAGGGGATGTAGTCCCTCCCCTACCCTTTCAGGACTCCACCAAAATCCGAGTCAACTCCGCAATGGAATCTCTCAGCTCCGCTGCCCGCTCGAATTCGAGGCTTTTTGCGGCCCGCTTCATCTCTTTGCGCAGGTTGTCAATCTCTTCCTCTAGAACCTCCGCCTTCCACTCCACTCGCCCTTTGGGAACCTGCTTCTTCACCTTCTGACCGATCCTGGGCATGGAAAGAATCGGCTTTGAGATGGTGGTGGGGATGATGCCGTGCTCCTTGTTATGCGCTTCCTGGATGACTCGACGGCGATTGCTCTCGCTTTGAGCCTTCTTGATGGAGCGAGTCAGCTTGTCTGCATAGAAAATTACCGTCCCGTGGACGTTTCTGGCAGCACGCCCAGCCACCTGAATGAGACTGCGCTCGGCTCGTAGAAACCCTTCCTTGTCTGCGTCAAGGACTGCTACCAAACTCACCTCCGGGAGGTCCAATCCTTCCCGAAGGAGGTTAATGCCGACCAGCACATCGAACTTCCCAGCACGCAAAGCGTTGATGAGCTCGATTCGCTCCAGGGTGTCGATGTCGGAGTGAAGATAGGCAGCGGAGATCTCCTGCTCTCGAAGGAACTCGGTGAGGTCTTCGGCCATTCGTTTGGTTAGCGTGGCCACGAGGCATCGTTCTTGGGCCGCGATGCGCTTCCTTATCTCGGTGAGCACATCCTCCACCTGGGAGAAGGCCGGGCGAATCTCGATGGCTGGGTCTACCAGCCCTGTGGGGCGCACAATCTGCTCGATGAAGCGGCCATCACACTGCTCCAACTCCCAGTCTCCCGGGGTGGCGGAGACGAACACCATCTGCCCCACACGTTGAAGCCATTCGTCGAACTTCAAGGGTCGATTGTCCATGGCAGAGGGAAGTCTGAAGCCAAAGTCCACGAGGGTCTGCTTGCGAGCTCGGTCCCCCTTGTACATTCCGCCAATCTGGGGGATGGAGACGTGGGACTCGTCGATGATGGTAATGAAGTCGTCGGGGAAGTAGTCGATGAGCGTCCACGGGGCGGTTCCGGGTTTTCTCCCGTCGAGGTACCTTGAGTAGTTCTCGATGCCGTTGCAATGCCCCGACACCTCCAACATCTCCAGGTCGTAGGACGTTCTCTGTTCCAATCGCTCGGCGTAGTGGGGCTTCCCCAACTTGTGAAACTCCTCCAGCCGCTCCTTCAGGTCCTCCTTGATTCGGCTCATGGCCCGGTCAATCACCGACTGTGGCGTCACATAGTGAGAATTGGCCAGAATGAGCGCTCTCTTGATGGTGTTGAAGCTACTGCCGGTGAGGGGGTCCACCTCTTCGATTTTTTCCACCGTCTCCCCAAAAAAGGAGATGCGAATGACCCGGGAGACCTCCCAGGAAGGGAAAATCTCGAGAATATCCCCCCGCAAACGGAAGCAACCTCGGTAGAAGTCGTATTGCTCCCGAGTGTATTGCATCTCCACGAGTCGATGGAGCAGGGCGTCCAGATTCACCTCTTCGTTCTGCTTCACCTCCAACATCATGCTCCCGTACACCTCGGGGTTTCCCATGGCAAAGATGCACGAGACGCTGGCCACGACGATGGTGTCACGCCGCTCTAGAATAGAACGAGTGGCGGAGTGGCGGAGGCGGTCAATTTCGTCGTTGATGGACGATTCCTTGGCGATGTAGGTGTCCGTCGTGGGGACGTAGGCTTCGGGCTGGTAGTAGTCATAGTAAGAGACAAAATACTCCACCGAATTGTCGGGGAAAAGCTCCTTGAACTCTCGGTAGAGTTGTGCGGCCAACGTCTTGTTGTGAGCCATGACCAGCGCCGGGCGCTGCAACTCCTGGATGACGTGGGCCATGG
>CALFHQ010000997.1 GCA_937876385.1 uncultured Pseudomonadota bacterium | reverse complement strand
GGCGTTCACTGCTGTGGACTGCAACGCCGAAGGACAGTGCATGGCGCAGTCCTCAACGGGGCCATTGTACTTCGTCGACCTGAATCGCAAGGGCCAGGGGTCCGGACTCGCCGCGATGGATGGGACACCGGAGTCGCTCTCGGGCCGTCCAGTGGCGTTGCCGCTGACTCGCTACTTCTGGTGGCTTCCAGCCATGCCCGAGGAGATTTACACATCCTCCACCCCCCTCCCTGACACGACGACCTATCCCGAGGTGCTGGAGGAGGATTTGGGAACGCCTCTAAAGGAGTACAACGCTGTGCAGCGGGATTTCAACACGCCGCTGCTTTTTGGAGCCACATCGGGTGCGTTGATAGACCCCGAAGATCCTGCAAGCCTCAAGAACACCCGCTACAACAGCGCTTTTCTAGTGGAAGCAGACGGCACAGTTCTCAGTCGATACGACAAACAGTTCCTCCTCGCCTTTGGTGAATATCTGCCCGGTGGAGAGACCTTCCCCATCCTCTATGAATGGATTCCGGAGGCTGGTCGCTCGGCGAGGGGACCGAATCTTGACGTCCTCAACCTCCACGGCACCCGCCTGGGTGTCCTCATTTGCTACGAGGACATCATTGCTTCTTACACCAACAAGGTGGCTGAGCAGGGGGTGGATCTATTCATAAACATCACCAACGACGCTTGGTTCGGCAAGACTCAGGAGCCAAAGCAGCACTTTGTTTTGTCGTTGTTTCGCTCCATCGAGCACCGCCGAACCCTCATC
The DNA here is from genome assembly GCA_937876385.1 of uncultured Pseudomonadota bacterium. Lineage (GTDB taxonomy): Bacteria > Myxococcota_A > UBA9042 > CAIXZC01 > CAIXZC01 > CALFHQ01. Next base: position 2,932 of record CALFHQ010000997.1, on the reverse strand, counting down.
CGCTCTACCACCACAGGAATCAGCGGGTTTGTGGACCCCACTGGGCGCATCGCCCACATGACCGACCTGTATGACGCCGAGACCTTCGTCTCCACCGCCCCGATTCTAACGGAAACCACAGTGTACGAGTCGGTGGGCCACCACTTCCCGAAGCTCCTCCTTGTCTTGACGCTGCTCTCTTTGATGGTGGGATTCTCCCTGGTTCAGCGGATTCGCCGGAAGATCGGGTGGGTCTCCAGGAGCCGATAGTCTCTTCGTCAGGCCCCCGAACCCATCTCCACTGGAGGTCTCCCTTTCTTGCGCGGGGAATGCCCCCCCCGTATACTCGGGTCTATGCGACGCTGGTGGGTAGTCATATTGGCGCTGGCGCTTTGTTGCCCTGCGTGTAGTTCCGCTCCAACGACTGAAGCAAAACGACAGTCGGTGGGCAAGGCCCACAAGAAGCGTTCAGAGGGTCCTCGAAAGACCAACCCGCCCCAGGTGTACAAGAAGAGGCAGTCTGCCTGCATGGAGCTTCGACCTCTGGTTGAGAAATACGCCAAAGAACACAAGCTCGAAGTTGAACTGGTTCTGGGAGTCATCAAGGTCGAATCCGGTTTCAATCCAAAGATCCGTTCGCGGGTTGGAGCGACGGGCCTCATGCAAATCATGCCTCGTACCGGTCAGCACATGAAGTGCGGCTCTGACCTGACCGATCCGGAAACCAATATCCAGTGTGGCTGCCGCGTTCTGCGCCGCTATCTGGACATTTACGACGGCAACCTCGTTTACGGACTCTCCGCCTACAACACCGGCCCCGGCAACACCAACAAGTCCGCCCGGCAAGACCAACTTCCCTTCAACTTCCAGTACGTCGAGAAGGTGCTCCGCTGGCGAAACCTCTTCGTGAGGTACGGCTGCATGTAGGCAAGGCTCCATCAGGCGACAATCGGGGTCGCCTGAGCGCTTGATTTGCCTTCCCTCTAAGGTATAATCACCCTGTTTCACAATATTCTACTGGTCTGCGCAATTTCATTGTGTTGATGAAGGTGTGGGTCCGTTTGGCGGGGGTGTCCTATGGATTTCAGAGTCGCTGTGTGGGTGGTGGTATTGGGGATGGGAGTGGCAGCATGCTCGGCTAGTTCGGGAGAACCACAGGCCGACGAGGATCTTGCCACGTCCAAAGATGGATCCAATCAGCCGGACTCTCCCGACCTGTTGGGGGATGTCGACGAGGTGCTTCCAGATTCCTTGGTTGACCTTCAAGAAGAGACATTCGATGCGACTGACACCTTCGAAATCGAGCCCCTTGAGATCATCGAAGAGGTGGAGGATTTCGAAATCTGTGAACCGAACTGCGGCGGGATGGAATGTGGTGACGACGGGTGCCAGGGCAGTTGCGGTACCTGTCAAGAAGCCTTCGCTTGCATCGAAGGGGCTTGCATCGCCATCGAATGCACCAAGACTCCTGACTGCCCGGGCCAACTGGTTTGCGATACGGAGAGCAACACCTGCGTCGACTGCGTGCAGGACTCGGATTGCGCCAACGATGCGGAGTGTGGTCCCGATTACGAATGCCACAGCCTCGTGGAATGCGCTTCGGACATAGCGTGCAAGGATCTCGGTTGGGTGTGCGACACTGAAAACGGCCAGTGCGTTCAGTGTCTCGTGAGCGCCCACTGCGAAGATTCGCAGTTCTGCTTGAAGGCATACTGCGTCCCGGACATCTGCCCAGCGGAACAGGGGAAGTGTGAAGGGCAGCAGGCAATGCAGTGCCGTGAGGACGGCTCTGGTTGGGAGAACTCAGAGGTCTGCACAGCGGAACAATACTGCGACCAGGGGGGGTGCTTTGACTACCTGTGTCTCCCGGGAAGCAGTTGGTGCGAAGAAGACACGCTGGTGACCTGCTCTGCGGATGGCAAATCGATTGCTGGAGAAACAAGCTGTCTCAACAACGGAGATGTGTGCATGGGCAACTCGTGTATCGAGTTGACCTGTGACCCCGGCGCCCAGATCTGCGTCGATGAATTCAACTACTCGGTTTGCTCTCAGGACGGTCTCCACGAAGCCACATTGCCGTGTCCCGCCGGTCACTACTGCGATGAAGGGATCTGCCACAGCTTCCTCTGCCAACCCGGAGCACTGTTTTGTGATGCAAACGTGTTCAAAATCTGCAACACCGTGGGCAACGGTGTGACGACGGAAATCAACTGCGAAGGGCAAGACCAGGTCTGCACATCGGAGGGCTGCGCCGACACAGTTTGTCTTGCTGGGCACGTGTTCTGTGAGGATGCCCTGGTAAAGGCCGTCTGCGCTGAAGACGGTCTCTCCTACGTCGCCGCCCCCTGTCCAGAAGGAACCTACTGCCACGGCGGAGTTTGCCACTCCCAGGTTTGCACCCCCAGTTCCGTTTACTGCGACGGCAACTGGGCATCCATCTGCAACAGCTACGGGAGTGCAGTGTTGAACCAGCTCGACTGTGACGAGCTATTCTGCCTTGATGGGCAGTGCTTGGATGTCATCTGTACCGCAGAAACTCGCTGGTGCGACGGTCAAGACGTCATTGAATGCAACGCCCAGGGGACGGCCACCGAGGCCGTCGAGGAGTGCACCCAAACCCAGTACTGCGAGAACGACGGGGACACCGCAGCCTGCCACGACCAAATCTGCGTTCCCGGCTCCTTCGACTGCGACAACACGACTGTCATGCAGTGCAACGACAGCGGCTCGGCGAAATCGGCGGTGACGAACTGCGCCGACGACGGCCAAATCTGCGTGAACGGAGGGTGTGTCGAGCCAGTGTGCGTGGGCAACTCCGCCTTTTGTGAAGGAAACACCGTCATGCGTTGCAACGCCGTGGGAAGTTCCGCTTCCCTTGAGTCAACGTGCAGTGCCACGCAGTACTGCGAGAACGACGGGGACACCGCAGCCTGCCACGACCAAATCTGCGTTC
>CALFHQ010000996.1 GCA_937876385.1 uncultured Pseudomonadota bacterium | reverse complement strand
AGGTCACCCGCCCCAATTCGTGCATCTCCACAGCAGGCCACGCATCCACAACCACGACGTCGCTCCCCGACAGCACCACCATAAGGTTTCCATCGACCTTCACGATGTCGGCTTCGTCCACTCCCTCTACCTGGACATTGGTCTCAGAGTAGTCTTGAGCAGCATCCCCCGATTGGGTCGGGGCGCCTTCGGCAGAATCTTCGGATGCCGCATTCATGCGCCCATATCCGCCCTTGGAAGCCCCACCGTCGTTCAAGTAGTCGATGTAGTACTGGCGCTGCTGCTCCAGTTGAACCAGCATCCCCGTGGTGAGCATCTGCTTGAACGATGCCAACGCACCGTCGCAGTCCGGTGCTGCCTGCAAAGCAGCACTCTGCTTCTCCCAGTTCATCTGGTTGGAGCTAATCAACTCCAGAAGTGGGGACTTGTCGGAATTGCTCCCGCACGAGCCAACCAGCGCCAACCCCAGCACCACCACTACCATCTGGATTGTCTGCTTCAATTTCGTTCTCATCGATTCCTCCGGCCGTCTTTTTGCGGACAAGCCTGTAGATTGCCTTCGTTCAAGCGACAAAACAAGTTGCAGAACGCGTGCCAATTGATCCGGGGGACGCAAAGTGGCGTCCGGTGGGCATGTGGCGAGCAATTCTCGACCACGAGGGCCGGACAATGTGTAAACTTGTTGCACAGGGTGAAAATATGACACAGATTGAGGGTTGGAGGGAGCGTCAAGTTTCAGGAAGCCCTAGATGGCAGGCGACCAGCAGTGCCATGGCCACGTCCAGGAATTGGTCGTTTGGGAGGAGACCTCCCAGCACGTTGACTTGTCCCCCGGTGGATGTCAGCCGGTCGTCAAACGGGGCGTCGGGCGCCCGCTGCCGCAGCTCCTTTACCAGGCGCTGGAAATTGAGGAGGCGTGATGGCTGCAATGCCGCGCCCAGCCCCTGATACACCAGCTCCTTTTCTCGAAGTAGGAACGGAGGGTGTCCGACGGCTTGAAAAAGAAGGAAGGATTCGGCGTCGTGCTGAACCGTTGTTGTCTCCACCTTCTTCCGGGTTCGAAGGATAAGCCCGCCGCTCATCACCGCCTTTCCCACGCTGAACTTGCGGGTGATCGTGGTCTCGGTTTGAAGCGCGGTGGTGGAGGACATTCCCGCCAGAAACAGACGCATCGTTGCGTCCTCAACGAGGTAGCGGTCGTTGGTTCGGGTTTCCAATTCGATGCCGTTTGGGAGCAACTCGAATCGGCGCACATTCACACCGTGGGCGATGCGTTCCACCGCTTTGGCGTCGAGAACCACCGGTTGGAAGCCGCCATCGGCCAAGAGCTGAGACTTCGCAGATGCCTCCTGTGAGTCGTGGAAGGTGGCAACGACTCGAGGCGCCGGAGGGCGCACCCGAGAACGGGCTTCAAGCACAGAAAGACCCAGCGCTGAAGCCAATCTGTTTGCCCGCTCCTCGCCGTCCCCGTCCAAACGGCATACGCCGATGACCGTTGTGTCAATGTTCATGACTCCCCCGGGGGTTCGGATTCTGGAGCGTTGCTGAGACCGGACTCTTGTACTGTGCCTGAAATCGGTGCGAGATGCATCCATCTTCCTCGACTCTCGGCACGACAATTGTTAGGGTTCGTCTAGATTTGTCAGCACGGATTGTCTTGACCCGACCTTGGGGAGTGCCATGAGAGAACATTCACGACTCGTTTCTTTGTTGTTTGCAGTGGTGCTGCTTGGCGCCATGGGTTGTTCTTCGACGGATGGAAGCGGCGATGTCGGCTCCTTTACCGAGGACGCTGCGCAGGACTTGTCGTCTCTCGACACCAGTGAAGATTCGGGCGTCGATGCAGACAACCTCGAAGACGCGTTGGTCATCCCCCCGACGATCCTCTCCTGTCCCACTCCCGGACCTCTGCCCTTTGAGACAGTCAGCGATTCCTTTGAAAACCCCGAGACCCAGGCTCTCATCGATGCCAACCCCTTTGTACTGGGAATGAATCGGGATTTCCTCGGCTGGGCCGACCAGGAACAGGTTATCGAAGGGACATTCGCTAGGGGAGAGTACGGCATGACCGTCTCAGCTCCCGTTGCAGGGGAATGGGTGAGCCTCTGGCGTCAGATGGAAGACGGCGCGTGGAAGCAGGTTGGGCGGGTGCAGTCGGACGCAGACGGGGGCTACTTGGTAACCTTGGGCGTCGAAGATCGCTTTGGTGTAGGTGCCCATCGCTTGTACGCCGTGCTTGAAGGGAACGGATCGTGTGCTGTCCACACAGTCGCCGTCTGGCCCTCCAGTTCTGAGGTCGTTGTGTCCGATATCGATGGGACACTGACCCTCTCCGACGAAGAGTTCGTGCAGGAGAACATCCAGGCAGACTACGATCAAAAAGAAGCTCCAGGCGCTTCACAACTGATGAACGCCTGGGCAGAGAAGGGATATTTCCCGGTGTACCTGACGGCCAGACCCAAGTTCTACGGACAAATGACTCGATTCTGGCTGGAACGCCACGGCTTCCCGCTGGGTCCTCTGGTAACCGCGGAGGAACGAGTCTCGGGGGACGACACGGTTGCATACAAGGCAGGTGCCCTTACCCATCAGACCGACGACCTCCAGTGGCAGATTATGGCCGCGTACGGAAACGCCACCACGGACATCGGCGCCTACGAAGAGGCGGGGGTCAACAAAGATGTGACGTTCGTTTTCGGCAAGTACGGCGGCACAGAAGGAACCGTCGCCATTCCGGAGGAAGGCTACGGCGAGCACATCGAAACCTTCGTCAACAACCTCCCGGAGGCCGTTCAGCCGTTCTGAGGAAGTCGTATTTTCTTCGAGAAGCAGCAGACCTCACCGGGCAAAATTCGGCCTCATCGACACAAGCCAAGCTCTGTTAGCGCATTGCGAACTATCTCTATCCGAAGGGGCGCTGATTTCATGGACTCCATGTCAATATTCAGTGCAAACAGCCAGGTTCCATCCTTCGATTCGGCATAGCCGACGTACCACCCAACGGGCTTCTTCGTCCTGGCAGACCACCCCGTCTTGGCCCACATGGAGCAGTTGCCCAGGGGAGTCGTCTTCATGATCTTCCTGAGCACAGCGTACGCCTTGTCGCTCACCCCCAACTTCCGGTTCAGGAGCGCTCGAAGAAAGGTGATTTGCTCCATCGCACTGACTTGCAGCGAATCGTCCAGCCAGAAGGTGGTGGTGTCGGCCCCCACGACGCCGTTCCCATAATCAAACTGCTTGAGGTACCTCTTGTACTTCGCTTCCCCCACCTTCTTTGCAATCTCCTGATAGAACCAGACGCACGATGCCGCAAAGGCCGAAGCCATGGTCTGGTCCTTGTTCCAGGCAGGAAAAATGCGGGTCTTGCCGTCCCATTTCAAAACCTGGGTTTCGTCCCTCAAGACCTCGCTGTCGATGGCGATGAGGGAATTGGCTATCTTGAACGTGGAAGCCGGACACATTCGCTGCTTTGCCCGGTCCAGATTGTGAACGAAGGTCTTGTCCCCAGCCAGGTTGGAGACCACCAGAGTGCCGGTTGCATTGACCCGCTCAAACAGTGGTGCCAACTCTGCACTGGGGGCCGGATCCTCGACCCGAGGCAGCACCGCCATGAGAACGAACATCCAGAGAGTGATGGCCATGTGGACCTCAAAGAAATGGGGCGCCATCGTCGACGCACCCGCCATCGTACAGCGCCAGGGAGTCCCTTACAATCATTCCTCGTTCCCAGTGACTTAGGGTGACGGGAGTAGCGCAACAGACCCGTTGTGCAACCAAACTGTTGCAAACGATTGACTCCCTGGAAGCTTCTGTGGACACTCTCAACTGGGCGAATTGAACTGCATTGGGAGTGGAACATGTCCTGGTCCAACTTTGGTGATTTCAGCGTTGAGCGTGGTTTTCGAATCTTAGACGAGCGGGTCGTTCGGGGGAGTTCTGGGCTCATGCTCCTGGTGGGGGTTATTGCCTCTATCAACGGGTTTGTCGTGAAGAACTACGCCATCTTGCCTTACTTGACGGGATTTCTTGCGCTGAACTTCTTCATCGGGATCTTCGTGAGTCCCAAACTCTCCCCGACCATGGCTGTGTCAAAGTTGCTCGTTCGCAAGCAATGCCCCCTTCCCATCGGGGCGATTCAAAAAAAGTTCGCCTGGTCTTTGGGGTTTCTCCTCACCGGGGCCACCTTCGCTTTGTCGCTCTTGTTGGTGAACGACGCCTCGTGGTTCGAGCCCGTGTGCATGCTGTGCCTCATCTGCTTGCTGTTTCTGTTCCTCGAAACGGCGTTTGGAATCTGCGTTGGCTGCAAGATCTATTTCCTGGCCGTGAAGCTGAAGCTGTTGAAGCCCGAGCCGGTGACCCCCAATTGCATGGGCGACGCCTGCTCTTGCAAAGTCGAGTGATCCGCTAGTAGACGCAGAACACCCCGAATTCATAGAGGACTGAGTCCACGGCGTCGCTCGTGTAAGTGTACACGATGGATGCGCCTCTGAAGTCGATGTACCAGGCCATCTGGTCCTCATCGGAAACCAGCGAACCTGACCAGAATTGGGGGAGGGAGCCAGGAACCTGTTCGTTCCAGTAGCGCCCGGTGCTATCGGGTCCCTCGTCCGCTGTGCAACCATCGCAGGACTCATCCCAACAATCCGTGTCCAGGCAGTCGCCGAAGCCGATGGGGCAGTCTCCGGCGATCATGGTTGCAGGGCATCCTGCCACCAGAGTCCTCAACTCTTCAAGAGTCGGCAGTCGCCAATCGCCTTGCCCCTCGGCAGTGAGCGTCTCGCAGTAGTCGGAGGCGTCAATCCAGTTCACCAAGAGTGGGTGGTTGGTCTTCACCAGCCAGTGAAGGTCCGTACCGGCGTCGTACCAGGTTCGATAGGGGAGGGAGGTCTGGTCCGGTTGAACCGAGGAGTCGAGGTCCGGCTGAACGGAGTCTACGAGAACATCCTCCAGAACCGTTCCGTCGGGTTCAATAGCCGTGTCCGGCAAGTCGTTGGTGGCCACGTTGTCGCTGGGGTTGATGGTGTCCGCGGGAAGGTCGCCTGTCGAGTCCACGACATCCTGGCTTCCCACATCCTCGGCATCGTCACCGCTGCCACATCGAGCGACAGAAACGGTCAGAAACAGCGGCAATGCAATGACAATCAAGAATTTACGAACGCTCATCGGACCCTCCGGTGTGGTTTCCTGATAGTGTATCTGCAAGTGACATCGGCGGCAAGATGGTGGTCCGACACTAGGCCGAAGCAGATTTTATCAGTTCGACGATTTGTTGGGCCTTGAGGACCTTTCCTGAGGAGACTACCTGCCCCTCAATGACGAGGCCTGGGGTCATCATGATTCCCCGCTTCATGATCTCATCGATCTTCTCCACCTTCTCGACGGTGGCGTCTATTTCCGACAGGCGAACGGCTTCCACCACCTCGTTGTAGAGCTTCACGCACTTGGCACATCCGGTTCCAAGGACTTCGATTTTCATGTCAAACCTCTCATGCAATCATTCCAAACACGGTCCCGACGATGGTAGACATTACCACCGTGAGGGCACAGAAGACGAGGGTCTTTCGACCTCCAATCACTTTGTAGATGACTAGAATACTGGGGACGGAAAGGGCCGGTCCCGCAAGCAACAGGGCCAACGCCGGACCCTTCCCCATACCCAGCCGCATCAGCATCTCCACAATGGGAATCTCAGTCAAGGTCGCAAAGTACCAGATCATCCCCGTGAAAGAGGCTACCAGGTTCGCTCCGACACCGTTGCCCCCCACCCACTGGGCCACCAGGCTCTCGGGGATGAGACCGCCAACGAAACCGGTGACAAACACCCCTCCAAAGAGCAACGGAATGATCAAGAGACTGAAATCCCAAGTGGACTCCATCCACTCCTTGAACTCGTCTCTGGAGAACCATCGCCAAGTCATCAACAGAACCAGCAGTCCCATGAAACCTGCGAGGTACCACTTCACCTGAAACACCGAGTTGGTCACCGACGCCTTGTTCTCGATGGAGGCAATCTCACCCCTCGAAATACGGCGAGTCTCCGAGGAGAGGCGGCCGTCGGCTTCGTATTCCTGGATATCGATGTCGTCCTGGGTGGAATAGCGGATGTTGGCCTCAACGGCGGTTCCGTCGGCCATGGTGAGGGTGACGTCGTTGGTATTGTACCAGTCCGAAAACACGAGAAACAGGACCATTGCTACAAAGAACAGCGACGTCTTCCAGAGGGGGCGAGTCTCCGCAGGCACCACCATGGGGGCCGCATCGTAGCGGACCTTTTCGCTCTTGCGAAAGACCAGCGCCATGAGGAGGCCAATGACAACGGCGAAAATTACGGCCCCCAGCGCTCGAGCGACACCGATGTCCAAACCCAGCACCCGGCCCGACAGGAAGATGGCCATGACGTTGATGGCAGGACCCGAGTACAAGAACGCACTGGCCGGTCCCAGCCCGGCGCCGGCTCCGTAGATCCCGGCAAACATTGGGAGAACACTGCACGAACACACGGCCAGGATGATACCGGCAACCGATGCCACGGCGTAAGCCTTAATGGGGTTTGCTCGGGAGCCCAGATGTCGCATCACCGACGCCTGGGAAAGGAACGTGGAAATGGCTCCTGCGATAAACATGGCGGGAACAACGCACGCCAGGGTGTGGTGCACGGCGTACCACTGCAAGAGGTGAAAGGCTTCCAGGATCGACTGCTGCACCTTGGGATTTCCCAACGGGAGAAAGTAGGCGACCACGAAAATCCCAACGAGCCAGGCAAACTTCTTCCAATCCTTCATCGCATCTCCTCTTGTCGGTTGAAGTGGAGCGGGCTGTCTGTTAGTGGCTCGCTTCCACCGACAAATACTGTCTATACCCGTGTAGGCGGTTGTATGCAATAAGAAAAGCTGAGCAGGATGGACTGGCCCCTGTCTAGAAGTCTTTCTTCACTCTCAAATAGGCGTCTCGGAAGGGAATTCCTTCGTCCACGACCAGCTTGTAGGCTTCTTCTGTAGCGAACAGCTCGCGGGTCATGGCCATAGTGCAGGCCTCGGCGTCGACTTCCAAATTCCCAAACACCGCGGCCATGATGGCGACGGTGTCCAGGGAAGCGTCGAGGGCACGGAGGAAGGGTTCCTTGGTTAGCTGAAGGTCCCGGTGGTAGCCGTGAATCATGTTGGCCATGGAGGTCTTCAGTTGGATCTCGGCAGCGAGCACTTCGTGGTAGCGCGCGCGGACCAGTTCCAGGACGTCCGGGTTCCTCTTCTGCGGCATAATGGAGCTGCCTGTACAGAAGGCCTCGGGAAGGTTGAAGTAGCCAAACGTGGGCATGGAGAAGAGCACCAGGTCGGAGGCCACACGATTCAAGTCGAAGAGCACCTGCCCCATTGCGTGGAGAACCGTGGCTTCGAATTTCCCGCGACTGTTTTGAGCATAGATGGGATTCTTCTGGACACGGTCAAATCCCAATTCCTTCGCCGTCATGGTGCGGTCGAGGGGGAGTGGCACCCCGTATCCAGCGCCGGTCCCCAGAGGAGACTGGTCCACGATGCGATGAGCGGCTCTAAGGAGTCGTTGATCGTCTTGAAGGGAATCTACCAGCGCCCGGGCCCAGATCCCCACGGTGGAAGGCATGGCCTTGCGGGTGTGCGTGTAGCCTGGCATGGGGACCTTCTGGTAGCGATTGGCGAACGTTCGAACCACCGCCTGAAGCTCACCGACCCGCAGCGACATTTCGGCCACTGCATCTTTGGTATAGAGGCGAAGTGCTGTGAGTACCTGGTCGTTGCGGGAGCGTCCGGTGTGAATCTTCTTTCCCGTATCTCCCAGGCGGTCCACCAAGGCGTCTTCAATGGCGGTATGGCAGTCCTCCTGGGAGCGTCGAATGGGAA
>CALFHQ010000995.1 GCA_937876385.1 uncultured Pseudomonadota bacterium | reverse complement strand
CTCTCTCTCTGGCCTAGGTACTAGAGTCCTAACACTTGAACGTCACCGGTGAATTTTGAGTGAAATCAGACACCGTCACTTTCCAGGCAGGCAATAGAACTTTGGCTCGCTAATCAAAAGGAGAACACCAATCCGGCAACCCGCCGGACCCGTTCTCTTGGGGCCTACTATACTTACTCATTGGTGGATGTCAACTGATTCTTGCCAACAAAAAAGAGGAATATTTACCGGGCAAAAGAGCCTCCAAGTTCAACGTCCATCTTTACGACGAGGGAATCTCTTCATCTGAGTTTTGTGTTGCGATACAGTCATCGGGACAAGTTCAACTCCGGTGTGTGCTTCCTAGCCGCCGGCAGAACCTCCAAAGGAGAGTCATGAGCCCCATTCTGTTGCTGGATTCCACCTTGCAGCCGCCAATCCCCCGGATCGCTCTCATCTGGGCCAACGGATTGTCTCCCTCGACTTCATCGTCCTCTCCTCCGCAATTCCTGCAGCATGCCGTACGGGCTACCCGGAAGGCCGGAGCCGAATTTCTTCCAGAGGGTCTCAAGGCCGAAGTTCGAGACATCATTCGGCATGGAAAGTTTCGTCCCTCCGGTCGCTCGAAACCGGCCAGTGAGTTCTTGCTCCAGGCAGCTTTGGCTGACGAGTTTCCCTCGGTTTCGACTCTGGTGGACATCAACAACACGGTGAGTCTTCTGTCGAGCTACCCGGCGTCAATCTTCGACGCCGACCTCACGGGGGAGCGATTGCTGCTTCGGCGAGGTTTGCCCGACGAATCCTACATCTTCAACCACGCAGGTCACGAGATCAAGCTGGAGGATCTGCTGTCGGTTTGTCGGCTTGTTGGGGAGGAGTGGGAGCCGTGCGGGAATCCCGTGAAGGACTCCATGGCGACCAAGGTGAGCGACACAACGTCAAGCATCGTCGCTACATTGTTTGCTCCAGCACAAGAAGACCTGGCCCGCCTCACTGAGTTCGCCGAGATGTATGTTCAGTTGCTGATTTCTCAGGCAGGGGCCACGGTTGCTGACTTCCGTTTGTACTGATCTTACCGGCTGGTGAACAGCGAAGCATCGCACCGAGTTGTCTTGATTACGGGGCGGGGCATTCGTCGCCGGTGAATTCGCAACCGGTTTCATGGTCGTCGTCGCAGTTGGAATATCCCGAATCACAAAATGCGATCTCGCAGAACCCTGCGACGCAGAACTCCATGCCGGCGTGGGGCAGGTTGCAAATGTAACCGCAAGCACCGCAGTTCATGACGTCGTTCATGAGGTCATAGCCATCATCGATGGTCCCGTTGCAGTCGTTGTCGATAGAATCGCACACTTCGTTGGCGACGGGGTTTACACTGGAATTGCCATCGTCGCAGTCGTTGGCCATCATCGCCGTGTACTGACCCGAGGGTGAGCAGAGGCACTTGGAGTTCGCTGCGTCACCAAATCCGTCGTGGTCCACATCAGCGTAGTAGACACTGCAGCCAACTGCTCCCGCTTCATCCACTCCACCACTGCAGTCATCGTCTCTTCCGTTGCAGCTTTCCGCCATCCCGGGATTCACGAACGGATTGTTGTCGTCGCAATCGTCCCCGCCGCTGGCAATAGAGCCGTACCCGTCGGAATCCAAGTCCACCAGGGGTGGGTCGCAGTCAGCAGGGCAGGTATCGCCGTTCTCGGAGGCTTCCAGGCAGCACAGTCCGTTGCCGCAACTTTCCTGGCCGCAATCTGCGGGACAGTTGCAGGTGTCTTCCGAGGTCCCATCGCAGGTTCCATCGCCGCAGCTTCCTCCGCCGCAGTCAGAGTCCATGGCAAAGGTATCTCCGTCGTGGCAGCATCCATCCCCTCCGATCTTCCCTACATCGCTGTGGAAACATCCGCCCATCTCGTCACAAGTATCGATGGTGCAGGGGTTCTCGTCATCGCAATTGGCGTCCACGAAGAGACATCCGAATTCGGCGTCGCAAACACCTTCGAGGCACATGCTCTCGCTTGAACAATCGCCGTTGACAACACATTCACAGGCGTCCCCTATGCCGTTGAAGTCGACGTCAGACTGATCGGGGTTGTAGACATTCAGGCAGTTGTCGTCGATGTCGAAAATGCCATCCTCGTCCCAGTCGGCGAGGAGACACTCACCAGACTGGCAAGTCCATCCGAAATCACATTCAAGGGGAGTTCCCTGGCAGCCGTTTGCACCGCAAACATCCTGGTAAGTGCAGGGGTCGCCATCGTTGCACATCCCCTGATGCAATTCATGGGTACATCCAACTGCCGTATTGCAGGAGTCCAACGTGCATGGATTTGAGTCGTTGCAGTTGGCCTGCATGCCGCTGCAGACTCCGTTGATGCAGACATCGCCCTGAGTGCAGGCGTTTGCGTCGTCGCAATCGGTCATGTTTGCAGCATTGTTTGCAACACACAGACTGTCGACGCAATCATAGCTCACACACGCCGTCGATTCCGGGCATTCATCCGCCGTTGCACAGCTTTGACACCCCTCGTCCAAATCGTCGTCGCAGTCATTGTCGAACCCATCGCAAAGCTCCGGCGCCCCGGGATAGATGGAAGCGTTGTTGTCGTTGCAGTCTCCTTCGGCCTCAGTGAATCCATCTGCATCCAGGTCTTCTCCGGCGCCGACGCACACCCCTTGGATACACTCGGCGGGGGGTGCACATTCCGTGTACACCCACCCAAAGCACTCACCCACCGGCTCACAAACCATGAGAGTCTGCAGGTCGGCGCATTCAGTCGCGCCAGGCACACACTCATCGCTGCACCCAGCATCGCAAACCCCGCCGAGACAAGACCAACCGGCCGGACAACTGCCGCAGGTGCCGCCGCAGCCATCATCACCGCATTCGATGCCGCCGCAATTGGGAACACAACCGCAGTCGTCGGGGCAGGTGCCTGGTTTTTCCCCCTGGGCCTCGCAGCAAATGCCGTTGCCACAAGCTTCGTCGCCGCAGTCAGCAGCGCAGTTGCAGGAATCCTCATCGCCGGTGCAGGCTCCATCGCCGCACATTGGGGAGCAATCCGAATCCTCTGCGGCCGTGTCGCCGGGGTGGCAGCAATTGTCTCCGGCCACTTGCCCGAGGTCGTTGTGAAGGCATCCGATTCCGTTTTCACAGATGTCCTCGGTGCACGAATCACCGTCGGAGCAGTCCACCGGGTTGCCCATGCACACTCCATCCTGGCATTGGTCACCCGTGGTGCACGTGTTCCCGTCGGTGCACATCCCGCTAGTGGCTGAAAACACGCACTCTCCAGACTCCGCATCACACGAGTCCATGGTGCAGGGATTCGAGTCGTTGCAAGCCTTCGGCATACCGACACACACACCGGCTGCGCACTGATCGTCCTCGGTGCAGCCGTTCCCATCGTTGCAGGGACCAGCCACATTTGTGTGAACACAACCATCACCGGAGGGCTCGCAGGAATCCTGCGTGCATACGTTCGAATCGCTGCAATCAGCGGGGGTTCCCGTGCATTCACCTGCAAAGCAGGTGTCTCCATCGGTACAGGCGTTCATGTCATCGCAAGGGCCGGGGATGGGAGTGTTCTCGCACCCACCCCCGTCTGGGTTGCAGGTGTCTGAGGTGCACGGATTTCCATCGTCGCAGTCGGTCTCTCCTCCGACACACGCCCCGTTCAGGCAAACATCGCCCACAGTGCAGCCGTTCCCATCGTCGCACAGAACCTCGTTGTCGACGTGCTGGCACGCGCCGGTTCCAGGCTCGCACAGATCGTCCGTGCAGGCATTCTGGTCGTCGCAGTCCTTGGCGGTACCTATGCACAAGCCATTCTCGCAAGAATCGTTCGTAGTGCAGGGGTTCCCATCGGTGCAATTGCCCATGTAGGGCGTATGCACGCAACCCGCGTCCGAGCAACTATCGACGGTACAGGGATTGGAGTCGTCGCACGTGGAGGCGTTGGTGCATTCGCACACATTGCCGACTCCGTCGTTGTCGCTGTCTTCCTGACCGGGATTGGAATCCTCGGGGCAATTGTCGTCAGCATCGACGACGCCGTCTCCGTCGTCATCAGCGTCACAGACATCCCCGTGTCCGTCGGAATCCAAGTCGGCCTGGTTGTGGTTTGCCGTATACGGGCAGTTGTCCTGTGTATTCGCCAGGCCGTCGTTGTCGGCGTCGGCGTCGCACTTGTCACCGATGCCGTCCCCGTCTGTATCGGACTGGGCCGGGTTCTGAGTAATCGGGCAGTTATCCAAAGCATCCGGCACGCCATCGAAATCGGAATCCAGCACCAACGGAGCACATCCTTCGTCGATCTCTCCGTTGCAGTTCTCGTCCACACCGTTGTTGCAGACTTCTCCGGCCGCTGGATTGATGAAGGAGTTCGCATCGTCGCAGTCCGACATGGGTCCGTTGCCTGGTTCGTAGCCGTCTCCATCCCCGTCCATGGTCGGAATGGGAGGAAGGACCACGATGGTGGAATAGGCCATCAAGGGGGCGTTGATGCCGTCGCTCACAGTGACATTCACATCGACAATGCCAGGGATGTCCGCCAGGAATTCGGCGCTGCTCTGATTCACATCCGTGAAGGTCTCGCTGAGGGACCCTTCGGAGATCCACTCAAAGGTCAGCGGCATTCCTTCGGGGTCCAGGGCCGAGGCGGTAAGGGTCACGGTCTCTCCCACCTCCACGGTGGCAAAGAAGGGGACCAACACCAGGGAAACCGGTGGGAGGTTCTGGTCTAGCTGGACCACTTCCACCAGGGCAGTGGCGACGGGGCCAAAGAGTTCCCCGTCAAAAGCCCGGCAAGCCACTTGATGGAGTCCAGGCTCGGTGGGGGCGAAGGTCGCGTGCTTGCCATTGAATGGAGAAACAGATGGGTCCACTTCCAGGTTGGTACCATTGTAGAGCCCCCAGTAGGCTTCCACTGCGCTGGCCGGCGTTTCCAAATCATGGACCGAGGCGGTCAAAGAGGTGGAATCCCCCAACACGATGACATTGTTGGCGACGGATATGGCACAAACCGGCTGGGTATTCCCCACCACCGGCGCCTGAACGTTGATGGAGAAGGTGTACAGACTCTGCACGCCGGCATTGTCCACAGCGCAGAAGGCCTTGTGATTCCCAACCTCGGTTGCCGTAAAGGAAACCACTCCGCCCGTCTGAGGGCTCAACTCGTCGCTGTCCACGTTGGAGCCCCAGTACACCGTCTCATCGCCGATGGCACCGTCGACTGTGCAGGTGAGTTCCACAGGTGTCCCAGCCGCTACGGTCAGGCTTCCAGTGGGGAAGCCCTCCAATGCCGGTTGGCCAGCGGTAACATTGGGGTCAACGAGGTCAACCACCCCGTCACAATCCAGGTCTTCCATCCCCCCGGCAGGGGCGCTGGGGAGGGCCGAGGGGCTGGCTCCACCAGTGACAAGGGCGCCAAAGTCGGACGGGGAGACGGCCATCAAGGCCGCGTCTCCGGGCTTGTAGCTGATGTACAGATTCACGTCCACCGAGAGGTTCAGCACTGCGGGGCCTTCCATTCGGGCCAGGACGTTCTCCCCCATCAAGAGGGGTTGAATGTCGCTGTTCCACGAATCCGCCAGGGAGGGATAGGAGAGATCGAGGAATGCGTCTCCTGCTGCATTGGTCACTGTCAGACGAACGGTTCCATCTTTGCGGACCACCAAAGTGACGACACGGACTGTGGAATCCAGAACCACCGAACTGCCCACTTCGCCGATCCACAAACTGTACGCCCAAATAGTACGCAGGCTCCCGTGGAAAGCAGGATCCAACGCCAGTGCTTCGATGTCTTCTACGCCGTTGGCTTGAATCACGTCGGCCCGAATGTCTGGAGTCAGCCCGGTGACAGCATCCACGGACAATTCGGCCAGCTCCTTTGACATGGACACTTCGGCAGCGAGGGTCGCTGTGCAATCGTCCATTCCCTGGTAAGAGAGAAGCACTGGATCCAATTCCAAAGCCGGGGCTCCTGGCTGATACACCGAGAAGTGATTCGACGAAACGAGGAGGACGTGGTTCAGGTAGTCGACTTTGGAGACCGGGATGGTGGTCCAATCTCCAACATCTTCCTGGAACACGTACACCCTTAAAGTGCTGGCGATTCCATCCAACGTCGGGTCGTAGGGAATCTGAATCATCACCGGCTTCTTGAAGGCGGTTCCAGCAGGACCCAGCACCATCGGTTTCATGACGTCGCTGGGCGCCAACCCAGGAAGATTCACCGGTGCGTCGAGGGTTCCAATGGTCAAGTTCACGTCCCCAGGAAGTGCACCCTGGGGAATGACCACTGCCATTCCGTCCACTGCCGGGTCGTCGGAGCTGGTGGAAATGGTTCCCCCCGCGCTCCCCAACGTTTGCGATGCCTTGGGCACAACATTCCTCACGTTCAGCACATAGGATTGGACGATGACGTCGTCGCCGAGGGTCGCCTGAATGGTCACCGGGTACTCCCCGACGTGCTCGGAAGCGGGGGTGAATCGGAGACCTCCCGATTGCCCCAGAACCATCCCATCGGGTCCTTCCAGTAGCTCGAAAGCCGGAGTGCCCGGCATCGACAGGACCGCTTGATAGCGATACTCACTGCCTTCGATGGCGAGTTCGTTGGGTGTGGACACAAAGGCGGCGGGTGCTCCTGGAGGCACGACAGCGTCAGCAGGGACGTCGGGGGCCACATCAGGTTCTGCGTCGGGAAGGACGTCGGGGACAAGATCGGGGGTTGTGTCCAGCGGCGCATCGGTCCACAAATCCTCAAGAGAATCCCCAGGAACATCGGCACTCAAATCCGACGCAAGATCACTTACTGAATCGGCCTTCGACATGTCCGGGAGATTGAAATTATCAAACGGAAGGCTGCAACTTCCACCCCAAACGATCGTCGCCAACACTGCCAGAATTGTCGTCCACCTTCTCATTTGCCTCTCCTTTCCCACAGTTAATCTGCCCCGAATTTCGGCAAGTCAGCATAGCGGCCTCGCTGCGTACCACCCGCCCGAGCCAACGTCACCGGTCGCCAATCGCCTTCACAACTCTTCGTGTTTCAGAAACTGATGTTCCTGGCGGTGAGCGTACCCCAACGCCGGGGATGACATCAAGTGAATTTTACGCACATTTCGGGAAATTCAGGGGCCAGAAGAGACTGTGAGATCAGGTCAAGAGTCCCTGGATTCGTTGCATGAAGTCATTCAAGTTCGCCGCATATTCGGGGGATCCTTCGATACGGACGTAGCCCTTCCCGACGGCTTCCACAAACTCGACGTCCTTGAGGGTCACCTTGAGGGCTCCATCCACCCCCTTGAACTGCATGTGAACAAACGGTCTGCGTCGCGTGTAGTAACCTCGTCCTGCTTTGGATTTGCCCGCTTTCACTCGCAGATAGGCGGCAACTCCTCCGGGCTCCACAGAAATCTGGTAGACCCGGTCGGGTTGCTTGCTCACCCACTTCTCCATCTCTGGATCTCCCCCCTTGTTGTACTGGCTCAAGGCGGTGGTGATCATATAGAAGGTCAGCTTCACTTTGAGGTGCTGTTTGGCTGGGTCTTTGGGGCGAGCGGCAGGCATCAGAAGTTTGAGGGAAAGGAGCAGAGAGAACACTTTCCCCACGAGAATGGCTCGTTTGGCCGCTTCCACGGGAGCCCGAAAGGGCCTTTTCAAGTCGTCCTTCTTCAACAATCCCAAAATCACCGGCAATGCTGCCTTCCCGCGCAGCAACTGGTTCATCAGGCGAATGTTCGGGAACCAGATGGTAACGTCCGGGTTCTCGGCCTCTCCTTGCACCACCTTGAAATCCCCGTGATTGAACACGAGATAGGCGCTGACGGGCTCTTCTGCATCCCGGGCCGTGAACTGCACGGTGGCATCCACGCCGGCAAACCGCT
>CALFHQ010000994.1 GCA_937876385.1 uncultured Pseudomonadota bacterium | reverse complement strand
TGTCTTCCTGCGGCGCCCGGGAACCTGAACCTCCACCATCACAGTGACGTACAGTGGAGGAAGCTCCCCATCGGTCTCGCACTTCATTCCAGCACAGTACAAGCGAACGGCTCGGGCTGCCTGGGACTTGCTCCCCTGCTTGACTGTCACGTTCAGTTGCGTCTCTCGCACCACCATCATGGGAGCCCGCTCCGGAACGATGACCTCGTCCCCCTTGGAAGCCCCTCCAGACAACAGCCGCGACAAGAAACCCCGCTTCTTTTGAGCCCGAGGGGCCCTCTTGGCGTCAACATCGGGCACAGGGGCCGGCGGCTCCTCCGGCAATCCGGGGGCGTGCGCGGTCGCCCGGAGGAAGGCCTCCGTTGCGTCGGACATGCTCTCTTCGTCTGGCTCGGGGAGATCTTCCATGCTGACTTCCTCAGCTTCACTCCGAGCAGACTCCGACTCCAGAAGTACGTCAAGGCCCAAGGTCAACTTGTCACCCTTGCCGCTCCCCTGCGAGCGCTTCCGGTCTCGATCCGCCTTCACCGTCTCCCGTTCCAACTCGTCTTTCTGGGATTGGGTCAGCTCCGGCCTCACTTTGCCGAAGCTCTCCAGTATCGAGTCCGCCTCTTCCATCTCCTCAAGAGAACCGAACAGAGAACTCTGCAGCGCCTTGATGCGCTCTGAACCTTCCCGATGAATGGGATCAAAGCTGAAAGCGAAGACTCGCTCGGTGCCGTCCCCTTCCACAACCCGAATGAGACCGTTGGCAATATTGAGCACCTGGTTGAGGAAACGACCCAGCGTGGTCGGATCCTTGCTCACCGCATCGCCAAACTGAACGGCGAACTCCTTGCGCCGCCCGCGGGCCGAACCGTGGCGAACTACCTCAGATTTCAGATGAACCCGAAGCTTGGGGTCTCGTGTATCCTGAAGCAACAAGAGGAGTTCAGTGCCCGTGGAGGGAGCCACAGTGGAAGCAAACAACGCCCCGGACTTACTGACGTCGACAGTCTGCGCCCGAAATTCCTCTCCCTCAAAGGTGAAGGAAACACGCAGACTACGCTCGGTTCGAGGATAGTGTCTCCGCTCGTCACCGGACTGAGAGTCCCCAGAATCCAGACCAGAGGCTTCTTCCGTGGGGACCGTCCCTCCGTGGGAGCCGTTCTTATCTGCCGATGACACGTTTCCTCCCGGAATCTACTGCTATGGTGTTCCGCCTTGCTGATTTCGCTCGATGGTGGAAGACAGGTCGATTCGCCACGCACCCTCCTCCTTCATCAAGTCCAAAACCCTGGTCGAACCACCACTTGTTAGCTCCAACAGAACATGCTCGGGGCCTTCTGCTTGAACCTCAATCTCCAGAGAGTGCCGCTTGCCAGTGAAATTCGAGAAGACAAAACAGTCGCTCGCTTCATAGCGATTGACGTCCGACTCCTCAAGGTGCAGGCGGTCGTTGAGGCGTTTCGCACACGCCTGAAAGGCCTCTCTGGAGTCCTTGGAAAGCAACGAAACCAGATCTTCCTGAACCACCTCGAAACCACTCTGCCGGGCAATCTCAAGAAGCTGATAGTATCTTTGGGCGACTTCCTGTGGCGGAACCGTCTTGCCACAACCGGCGAGAGCCAACAGCGCCACAAAGAGCCACAACCAGGTAATGCGCATGGAAAAACTCCTAAAGGGTGCAAGTTAACGTAGCACACGGGGCTCAAATATGTCAATCAAGGGCGGGCCATGGAAAGAGGGGAGAAAAACAGGGAAGCGGGGACGTGGAAGGAATCAGCAGTGCTTCTTCAAGAACTCTTCAACCAGGTCGGCCAGGGAGAGCTGTCCTTCCTGCTCGTCCAAGCTGTATGTGACACGGGTGGCCGGCTTCTGCACGGTCATGAAGCGCCGCAGGTCAATGGGCGTGCCAAAAATCACGCTGTCACATTCGACCCCATTGATGGTGTCTTCCAACGCCTGGAGTTGCTCTGGATAGTAACCAACGGCGGGTAGAATGCGGCCCATGTGGGGGTACTTTTTGTAGGCATCGGCGATGGGCCCGACAGCCCCCTGTCGCGGCTCAACGATTTCAGCAGCGCCAAACAACTCTGCTGCTACAAAACCAGCACCGTAGGACATCCCACCGTGCGTCAGCGTGGGGCCATCTTCCACCACGAGAACCCTCTTGCCTCGAACCAGCGATTCGTCATCCACTTCGATTTTCGAATTTGCCAGAATGACTCGAGCGTCAGGATTGGCTTCCTTGACACTTGCGAGAACCATGTCCGTCTCTTCCTTGGTGGCTCGGTCGACCTTGTTTACGACGATAATGTCAGCGCTTCGAAGGTTCACTTCACCCGGATAGAACTTCAATTCGTGGCCTGGACGCAACGGGTCAAGCACAACGATGGAAAGGTCCGCACGATAGAACGAAGTGTCGTTGTTGCCGCCGTCCCAAATGATGATGTCGCTCTCTTTCTCGGCCTCTCGAAGAATGGCCACGTAATCCACGCCAGCCCAAATCACCATGCCACGCTCGATGTACTGTTCGTACTCTTCGCGCTCTTCAATGGTACACTCGTGCTTCACCAAATCTTCCAACACGGCGAAGCGCTGCACTGCCTGACGAGCCAGGTCGCCATAAGGCATGGGGTGGCGAATCGCAGACACCTTCTTTCCCGCTTCGGTTAGCAGACGCGCCAACTTCCTGGATGTCTGGCTCTTTCCACAGCCCGTTCGAGCGGCGCACACCGAAATCACCGGCCTGGTCGACTTCAACATCGTGCGATTGCCGCCCAACAGCCAGAAGTCGGCACCCACAGCACCGGCCCGCGACGCCAAATGCATCACAGTCTCGTGGGAAACATCAGAGTAAGCGAAAACCACCACATCTACCCTCTGCTCAACGACGATCTTCTCCATGTCGTCTTCCGGCAGAATCGAGATCCCGTTTGGATAAAGGGTCCCGGCAAGCTCTGCCGGGTACATCCGCCCGTCGATGTTCGGAATCTGGGTCGCAGTGAAGGCAACAACTTCAAAGTCCGGATTGTCCCGGAAGTACGTGTTGAAATTGTGAAAATCTCGGCCCGCTGCCCCAAGAATCAGAACCCGCTGTTTCGTCTTACTCATGAATCCTACTCCTTTCAGTCAGATGACATCCTGAAACCGGTCCCAATCATAGGAAACGACCCACTCGTTGCAAGGAAAAACGGCAAAGAATATATATGCTGAACAGGGCACGATTATTAGACAAACAGGGCCAGGTTCACAGATAGATTCGAAGAGGAGTATCGGAAACTCGAGGCTGAATCGTGTCTCCGTAGTTCACCGGATGAACAATTCGAGTCCCATCCACGAAGACCGCGGCTTCCGGCGTCAAGTTGGTGAGGGACAAACCGCGCTCGAAGAACCCCTGATGCAAGCGCCAGACATCTCGACCGGTGGGAGACGGCTCCCGAGTTCGGTACTGAAGCCGCTTTCCTTCAATGTCCATCTTCTCGCCGCCGGCAGCGAGAATCCCGGCGGTAGAACCCGCAGGGGTGGAGATCCAAACCCCGGACCCTCGCTGTGTCTCACGGACTTCGTCCATGGCGATGCCAAAGACCGTTGTAGCAGCAGGACATTGGCTGGCAAACAGCAGGTCATTCAAGGCCGGAGGATTCAACTTTTCCCCGTTCACCAACAAATCCATCCGAAGCAACTCCCGAGGACTCTCCTTTCCCTCCAGAATTCTCCCGAGCACCGCCTCGAAGTTGGCCACGTCGGCACCACAGAAATAGCCCACACTGCGTCCAGGACGGGAGTTGATTCCCAACACCGGCGTGTCAGTCACCCCGTGGGAAACAGCCAACAAAGTCCCATCCCCTCCAACCGACACCACCAGGTCCCCTCGCTCGTCGAAGCTCCCATTCACCACTGAACGACGCTCGTAGACAACACCCACCCTCTCAAGAAAAGCAGTCACCCCTTCCACCGCACGCTGGTGCTCGTCGTGGGCTTCTCGCAAGTCCTGGGAAATGGGAGAGTGTGTCTTCATCAGGTCAAGGAAATGGGGATCCTTCAGATCCTCCCCATACCGTTCGTAAAAACTCTTCTTCACCGCAAGAACAATCTTCTGCATCGTGTGCTTCCCGCGCTGTTTGACCTTCCCTTACCTGCTTGCCCAGTCGAGGTCAAGCACAACCCCTTCCAAGCACACTTCTCTGCGCCTCGAGTCCTCTGCAGTCACTTCCACCACCAACGACGTCTCCCCCTCCGTCAACGGCACCTCGACGTAGTGAAGGTTGTAGTCCCGGCGAATGAGATGCAACTGCTCAACCTCAACACCCCCCACAAGAATCTTCACCACCGTCTCCGATCCGTCTCCAGCCCGAGCAGCCTCCACCGTCTGGCCCAAAGTCAATCGAAGAACACCGGGGCCTGGCAACTGGGGAAATTCCAACACGGCAGGTTGGTCGTCCGGATAGGCCCCTATCACCACACACTGCCGGGGACCTCCGGCGACCTGCCGAAGCTCCGTCCCAACATTGAATTCACGCTTGTTCCCACACCCAAAGGATCGCCCTCTGAATCTACAGGAAACTGGCTTTCCCTTCTTGTCGAATCGCTGCAGGCGAGCCGTACCCAGCGAAGGGACCAAGTCCCACAAGATCCAATGAGAGGGCAACTCCACCAACTGCAGCGTCAATTTGGAGAAATCAACCTCATCAACCACCACCCCACCCGGGGGAATGAGACCAGAGTCGTGCCGACGATCCAACGCAGTGACCAACCACACGCGCTTGAAATGGTATAGGAACGGAGGGTCCATCGGATCGTGAATGTCCAGGATTCGAAAAGGCTCCCTCTCACCCCCGTCGAGGTCCCCAAAGAAGATTCTGGCGCCCGTCAGCCAAGCCGGCTCGATGCGCACAACGTCCCCTTCCTCAAACCGCCCCTGGACCGTCTCGGCCACCTCAAGCCAATCCGCCCCCGATGGGGCCTCCTCTTCGCTGCATGAAGCCAGCAGGACCCAAATCGACACTCCAACGAGCACGAGCAGCCCCACCAAAGCCAGAGCCGGAAGGACCTTCTTGAACCGAATGCTTCCCGCCATCGAGAATCCTCAGCCGTTTCAGCAAGCAATTACGGGACTCGCAGGGGCCAAAGAACCACCCTCCGTTCCCATTCCAAGCGCCCGTTCAGCAGGGCTCGCAAGGGCCAAAGAACCACCCTCCGTTCCCAATTCGAACGACGACAGGACCATACTACAGAGGGGCGATTGGGGGCAAGACGCCATTATCCATCCGTTGTGCGACTCCACAATTGGCGATCAGGACCACACCGCTCCTCCCTGATGTTTCACCGCTATTTTCCCAGGCTGCCTGCTGTGTTACCGTGTAGCGAGATTGTGAAGGCATAGGAGTCTGCCACATGAGAATTCCCCTGTGTGCCCCGTGGGTCTGTCTGTTCCTGGCTCTTCTTCTTGTACCCAAAACAGGTCTAGGCGAAGAACCCAGAGAGGTGCCGGAGCAGGCGTTCAAGCTATTCGAAACCGGGTTGAACTTGTTCAACGCCGGCAATCCAAAGGAAGCCAGAGGGTACTTCCAGCAAGCCCTCAAACGAGCCCCGACATTTCTGGAAGCTGCCTACTACATGGCAGCAAGCTACGAGCAGGAAGGAAACTGCGGTGCCGCTCTGCAATTCCTGGAACGAACCTTGAAGATCGATCCTCAGTTCGTTACGGCCCTCTACCTTGCTGCCAAATGCTCCCTCTCCATGGGCAACCGAAGCGCCGCTCGAGACTACCTCAAGAGGGCTCAAGAAGGAGGCCCGGCCAACGGGAAGGTGCTGTTCCTTCTGGGGAAACTTGAAGGGGACGAAGGAAACAAGAAGCTTGAAATCAAGTACTATCGACAGGCTATCGAAGCCGACTCCGAGCTGTATCAGGCCTACTTCAACCTTGGAATCGCCCTCCTCGACCAGGGGGAAAAGGAAGAAGCAGTGCAAGTCCTCGAGCAGGCAGCGACGATGTCGAGGAACGATCCCGGAGTGCTCGAACAGCTAGCCAACGCCCTGATGGATGCGGGTCGCACCGAGCAAGCCCTGATGCTCTACCGGAAGTTGGTAGCAAAGCAGCAGAACAACGGAGAATTGTTCCTGCGCCTTGGGACGATTCTGGCGAGAACGGGGAAGAACGAAGAAGCCCTTGAACAACTCCAGCAGGCGGCAAAGCTCCTGCCCGATCGTGCCGACGCCTGGTACAACCTCGGAGCCGTCCAGATTGCGCTGGGACAACAAGACGACGCCGTCTCTTCCCTGAAGAAGGCCTACAAGCTCGACCCAGGCGACCCTGACGTGGCGTTTCAGTTGGCCCTGGCTTACGGCCGACAGGGGAAGATTGACGATGAAATTGAACTCTACCGAACCGTCCTCAAGAACAACCCCACCCACTCCGAAGCCCTCTACAACCTGGCCTTCGCACTGCAAGCTCAGGGTCGCACCAAGGAAGCCCTTGAGCGATTTCAGATTGTCGCCCAGGAGTACCCCGACGACGCCGACGTCCAGACCTCTCTGGGAGTCGCCTACGAGCGAATGGACAATCTCCCCCTCGCACGCCAATGCTTCGAACGAGCCATTGCGATCGACCCCAACCACACCCAGGCCCTCTACGCCCTCGCCCTGATTTACCAGAAAGAGGGGCGCACGGAAGAAGCCGTAGACCGCTACCAGGCCGTGGTAGAGGCGAACCCCGAAAATGCACAAGCCACCTACGGACTGGCGCTGGCACTACACCAGGCTGGGCGAACCGAAGAGGCAAACCGCAACTACGCAAAGGCTTATGAACTGGACCCTGACCTCACCGACGCCCTCATGGGTCAAGGTCTCATCTCCGAATCGAAGGGGCAGTTTGACGTCGCCGCAACCTACTACGAGAAGGCCCTGCGACAACGCCCCGAGGACCCCAGATTGCTGACCGGCGCCGGACGAATTCACTATCGGCAGGGGAAGCTCGACCTGGCGAGAAACAGGCTCAGCAAAGCTCTGCGGCATAAGCCCAACGACCCTCAGGCCTTGTACTACCTCGGCCTGATAGAAACAAAGGATGGGGACTTCACACGAGCCAGCCAATATTTCGAGCGGGTAATCGAGGTAGCACCAGACAACGACAAGGTCCGCTACGACCTCGCCCTGGCGTACTGCCACCTGGAGCGCTACAACGATGCCCTCCCCCTTTTCGACCGCTACTTGACCCTCTACCCCGACGACGCTCAGGCCCTGGCCGAGTACGCCAACGCCCTGGCCCGGCTGGGACGAAAGGAAGACAGCGTCGTCCAAATGGAGCGAGCCGTAGACGCTTCCCCCCAGAACACGGACTACCAGGCACGCCTGGCCTCCGCCTACGTCGCCCTTGAGCGCTGGAAGGAAGCCCTTTATCCGCTCAACGAAGCGCTGGCAAAGAAGGGCGACGACTTCAACCTGAACTTCATGCTCGGCCTCGCCCTGTGGCACCTGGGGCAATTCGAAGATGCGGTGACTCCCTTGGAGAAGGCTCAAGCACTGAACCCAGACCACTATCAAACCCACAAACTGCTGGGCGCCGTCTACCACAAGGTTGGGCGGGAGGTTGAAGCCAGACAACAACTCGCCCTCGCCGCGGATACTGGAGAGGGCAGCAGCGCGGGAGACCGCATGGCGTTGGCCAGGGAGTACATCCAAGCGGGGGACAAGGAGAAGGCGAAGGAACAACTCAAGGCCATCCTGCACGATGACTCGAAGAACGTTCAGGCCAATCTCGCCCTGGGTTCGCTCCTGGATGACGAAGGACAATACGACGCGGCCCAGCGACATTACCAGAGCGTCTTGCGGGAAAACCCCAACAACGGGCGGGTGCACTTCAAGTTGGGTGTTATCAAGGCTAGACTGGAAGAGTGGAAGCAGGCTGAAGAGCACCTCCTGAGCGCTGCCAGGCTCGACCCTTCCATCTCTCACACGTGGAAGAATCTGGGCATTGTCTACCTGAAGCAGAAACGGTGGACCGAGGCCGTATCCGCCCTGCAAAAGGCCCAGAAGGCGCTCCCCGGAGACCAGAAGATCCCGGCCATGCTCGAGCAGGCAAGAAAGCACATCGAGCACGAGAACAAAGTGGCCTCGGGAGAAGTCCTCGACCCAGACGTCGCCCAAGCATTGAACTCGGCCCAGAATGCACTTCGTGAGAAGCGATTCAAGGACGCCTTGACGTTCGCAAAAGCAGCCCTGAAAATAGCATCGGACAATGTCGATGCCATCCAGTTTGTCGGGCTGGCGTATCGAGGAATGGGAAACAACCGTGATGCCACTCGATGGCTCTCAAAGGCGTGGAAACAGCGCCAGGACGACCCCGACCTCGGAATGATGCTGGCTTCCTCCTATTTCGACTTGGAGAAGATGAGCGAAGCCAAAGGGGTTCTCAAACAGTTGCTCGCCACAGACCCGGACAACGCCGACGCAAACTTCATGCTCGGCATGATTACCCAGGGCAAAGAAGAGCACGCCCAGGCCGTGGAGCACTTCAAGAAGGCCCGGGTCGGGCTCCCGGACGAACCCTTCCTCCTTTACAACCTGGGCGTATGCTACTCCAATCTGGAGGAGCTTGACGCCGCAGAAGAGGCCCTCCAACATTGCACGACAAAGAACCCAGAATTTGCCTCTTGCTGGTATGCACTGGGAATCATCCAGGCTTCCCTGGGGAAAGATAAGGATGCCAAGGCGACAACCAAAAAACTCATGAAACTGGACCCCGCCATGGGAAAACAGCTTCGTCAACAGCTCAAACCGTAGCAACGAGGTAGATATGCGTTACCTGGTGACAGGAGGTGCCGGGTTCATCGGAAGCACCCTGGCAAGACACCTGCTTCAAAACGGCCACGACGTTCGAATCCTCGACGATTTCTCCACAGGGAAAGAGGAGAACCTGGCACAAATCGCCTCCGATATCGAAATCCACTGCGGCAGCATCGTGGATGCCGCAGCGGTCCACACCGCACTCCAGGGAGTGGATGGAGTCTTCCATCTGGCCGCAGTGGCCTCTGTGCAGCGTTCCATGGAAGAACCCGAGGAATGCCACGCCATCAACGTCACCGGGTTCCTCAACGTCCTGGAAGGTTGCAAGCAAAACGCGGTGAAGCGGGTCGTCTACTCCACGTCGGCGGCCACGTACGGCGAAATCGACCGATTCCCCCTGGTCGAAAGCGAACCCTGTGAACCGATCTCGCCATACGGGCTCCACAAGTGGATGAACGAAGAAATGGCCAGACTTTACAATCGACGAGGGTGGGTTTCTTCCAAAGGGCTACGCTATTTCAACGTCTTTGGCCCCCGTCAGGACCCAAACGGCGACTATGCAGCCGTGGTTCCAAAATTCATCACCGCTTTCCTCGCCAGAACCCCGCCGACCATCT
>CALFHQ010000993.1 GCA_937876385.1 uncultured Pseudomonadota bacterium | reverse complement strand
GGCGCCCATGCCCGTGGCCGTCGACCACAGCGTCTCTTGCATCGAAGAGGGGGGCGTCGACGACCTGCGAGGGGCTTTGCTGATGGCAGCGAAGGTCGCTTTGGGCAATGATGCGACCCGCGCCACCATCGTCTCAAGGCGCCAGCAGCAGGCTGTCCTTGCCGCTCGGGACGTTGTTCTGCGGGCACAAGAGGACCTTGAAGACTTGCCAGTCGATATCCTCGCCTCATCCCTCCGAGAGGGGCTTGAGGCGCTGTACGAGGTCACCGGAAAAGGGGCGGTGGCCGAGTCTGTCTTGGAGGAAATCTTTTCCAATTTCTGCATTGGGAAGTAGAATGAACCCTCGAAGATGAAGGGTTTGTCCAGAGGAGCAGCACGGATGATTCGTGGGTGCACAGCATTTGGTTGGTTGGGGATTGGGCTGCTTCTTGCTGCGTGCCAGGGTGACCCTTCTTCAAGCGGCGGGAAGGAGCCAAAGGTGCCGGTGTCCTCAGCCCCGAAAGAGGAAGGCGCCCGGACGCAGGTTGGGGGGACCCCAGAGGACAAGGCAGAGCCTTCCACCGCAAAGCCCATGATGCCGGCCGGCCACTCATCCGATGAGGAACCTCTGGTTGGAGGGTGCCAGGATGCCTGCGACAACCCAAAGCTGGCTCTCCGGAATTTCCTTCTCTCTGCTTTGCAGGCTGAGCCACCCGAGTCAATGCCCCCCCTCTCTCGATTCTTCGACTACGCGACCTTGGTGGACAACCAGCACGAACTGGGTGCCCGCTGGGCGCAGCTATGGCTTGACCACAAGCCGGAGCAGCGGCAGAAAGAGGTCTCGACGTGGATCGATGCCTACAGCAAGCGAACCGGCGTGGTCTCCTCCAAGGTCGCCCTCGAGGCGGCACTCCTGGAGCAGACACGCTTTGCCAGGGTGTCGTCCACCCTCGTGGAATTCGAGATCGTTCTCCCGCCTCAATCAGGCGGCGCCACGGAATCCGTTTGGAAACTGACCTTCGGGAAGCGAGGGTTGGAGTGGCTGGTTCGGGGGATAGAAGATGGATACAACGGGAAGGAGGGATTTCCCAATGACGGATGAACAGATTCCAAACCGACGCCATGACCGCGTCTCGGTGGCTCTTCGAACGGTGCTCGACACGGAGATCGACGCCGATTCCAGTGATACATACATGAGCAACCTGGGTCTTGGGGGATGCTTCATACGCTCCAAACAGCCGCTTCGCACCGGCATTCGCATTCAATTGAAATTCCAGATCGAGGGCTATGCCGACGCCATCGAGGCCGTGGGAGTGGTTCGATGGGTTCGTGACTCCAGCGACAGCTCCGGTGGTATGGGGGTCCAGTTTGAAGACATCCGTCCCCAAGACCTCGTCTTGTTGAAGCAGTTCATCGAAAAGCAGTTGGCCAGCGACCTGTTCTCATGAATCCCCCGGGTCGAACCCAGCGGGTGGTGCTGGCCACCCTCCTGTTTCTCCTGATTTCGACGTCCCTGGAAGCCCACCCCTGCGACCTTACCGTTCGAGACGAGCTTGCCTGGTCCACCACAACCGGTTGTTTCGATGTTCCCGAGGACAGAGGAGGAGAGAGCTCCAAACTTCTGCCGATCTACTACGAATTGAGCGTTCCAAACGAGGAGCCGCTGGGGGCGGTGCTCTTGTTCCATGGCGGGCCAGGTTACCCTCGCAGGCACATGAACCAGTATGGCTCGATGTGGGAGGGAATTCGAACCCACTATATCGTCCTCTATTTTCATCAGCGCGGATCGGGGTATTCGGCCCTCATTGAGGAGGAAGCAGACCTCGTAGGCAAGGAAGCGTTCTACTCTCTCGACACCATCGTTGAAGATGCCCATACCCTGGCAGCGGCTTTGGTTCCTGACGCTCGATGGATCCTCCTGGGGAAGTCAGCGGGGGGCTTCCTGGCTTTGAAATACGCCCTTCGATTCCCCGACGACGTGGCATCTCTCATTCTCGCTTGCACTACGGCGCAGGACGAATACCTGGCCAGTAGAGAGCAAGTGAAGTGGGAGTTCTATCGGGCATTGGAGCGTCGTCACGGTGGCTTCCTGGCTCACTGGAATCGGGTCAAGCGTTTTGCCGG
>CALFHQ010000992.1 GCA_937876385.1 uncultured Pseudomonadota bacterium | reverse complement strand
CGGGCGGGTAATGAGGGCCACAAACTCCACCCCCAGAAGCACGCCGAGAGATGCCGGGTCGTAGTAACGCTCCACCCGTTCCAAGGCCTGATTCCAGTCTCGCCTCAGTTCCTCGGGGCTCTCCGGACCGCTGTCCACTCCCCCCTTCTCTGCCTCAAACAGCCTGTCATCGAATATCTGGTCGATCTCGCGACGCTTCCGGGAACGCCACTGAAGCAGCTCATCTCGATGCACGGCTGCCAACTCCTCTCCTTGGGCAGAAGCGGCCACACGGGCCAGACGGGAGCGAGACTGGAACAGCTCGCTTTCGATCCGGAATCGAGCGTTCTGGGGTTCTATGTGGGGAAAGAGCGCCTGGAGGAAACTGGAGTCCACGGACACCGGCGGGCGTTCTTCGTCAACCCCAACCACGATGCCAAAACAGTGGTCCTGGGGTCGTGGAGAGAGGAGCTCAAGTCGATACCAGAACAGAAGGAAAGGAAAGGGTACCGGTACAGGAAGCTGCGGCAGATGGCGCTCGGCTACCCCCCCGGCGAAGACCTTTCCGTGGGTGCTCTGGACAGCGGAGTGGAGGGTTGAGGTCAGGGGGGCTACGGTCATCGTCAGGTGGGTGTCGCTGAGGGCGCCTCGAGGGAGAGATTCGTTCAGAGAGTCGTCCTCTCCCAGGGGAATGCGCACCGACGCTCCCCGCTCCGTCATTTCCAGAGTTCCCTTTATAGCCTCTACCGCAACCACCAGGAATTCCTCGATCTTTACCTTGCGCCCGTTGGTTGCCATGCTACACCCCGTCCAGGAGTTGGCGGGTCGCCACGGTGGACTTGCTGTACCGCGTGTTGGCCTTGTCGACTCGACCGACGATGTGGCTGAACCGCCCTTGGAGGTCGTCGTCTCCACTGGCCTCGCAGATTGCCCTGACCACCATCTGCTGGATGCTCTCGTCGTCTTCCATGAAGGAGAGGATGGCCTCGACCTCGCCGACCACCTGAGTGAAGAGGTCGAGCTTGCGTGCGAGAAGGTCGAATACGTGAACTTCGTAGGTTCCAACGCCCACGAAGTTGAGGATTTCGATGGGCCGTTCTTGTCCAAAGCGGTGCACTCGCCCGATACGCTGTTCGAGGCGCATGGGGTTCCACGGGAGGTCATAGTTGATGACGATGTGGCAGTGCTGAAGGTTGAGTCCCTGGCCCCCAACCTCAGTGGAGAGGAGCACTCCCCCTTCTCTCTTGAAGCGCAGAAGGCTCTCGTGTTTCTGAGTGGCGTTCATCTTTCCGGTGTACGGGTGGACGAGAACTCCTTCTTCAGTGAGTCGGCGTCTCAGCATCTCGTGGGTGGCGTTGAACTCGACGTAGGCCACAGCGCTGTCCCCCAGCTCTTTGACCTCGTGGATGAAGCGTTCCATCTTCCCAAAGCGCTTCATCTTGCGCCCTTCTCGCAGCAGAACTCGAACGTGTCGAGCCTCTTCCTGGGTGGTTCGAGGGAGCACGACGTTCTCCAGCGACTGGACCACTGCCTGGGGAGAGCTACAACTCTCTTTGAGCAGAAGGGTCAAAAAGAGGAGGGTCGCCGAGGGGTTTTCGTCGGCTGTGCGTGCGTTGGCGATGCGACGGGCGTAGAGCCCTCTAACGAAGGCGAGCACCCTCTCGTAGAAACGCGATTCCCTCTCCGACTGCTCGTAGGCCACCAGCCGGGGATAGCGGCGGGGCATCTCGGGGAACACATCCGCTCGACGGTTTCGCACCAGGAAGCGAGCGCAGAAGGCACGCAACTCTCGGGGGTTTCGAACAGTGTATCGACTGGACAAGAAGTCTCTGGAGAAGCGCCGAAAGCTCAGGTAGGCCGTTGGTTCCACCAGGGAGAGGAGGTTGTAGAGTTCCTTCAAGTCGTTCTCAATGGGAGTGGCGGTGAGCAGCAGGAGTCGTTCGGCTCCCAGGCTCTTGACGAACTGGTGGGCTACGGTGCGTTCGTTCTTCAGGCTGTGGGCCTCGTCCACGAGGACCAATTGCCACTTCTGCCGGCGCAGCTTCCGAGCGACTTGAGGCATCTTCGACCGGGTCAGCGAGAGGAGCACGAAGGGTTTTCGCCAGAACCTCGGTGTTTCGTGGGTTGCCAGCTTCAGGTCGAACTTCTCCTCCAGTTCCTCCCGCCACTGCTCCACCAGGGAACTCGGAACAAGAAACAGGGCTCGTTGGAGGCGGCTTCGAACGATGAGTTCCCGGATCACGAGGCCCGCTTCGATGGTCTTTCCCAGCCCCACTTCGTCGGCCAGAATGGCCCGTCCGTGCATCGAGGTGAGTACCCGAGAGGCAGCGTGAACCTGATAGTCTCTGGGAACAAAGGGGAGTCCGGCAAGGGCCCTCAATTGAAACCCGTCGTTCTGTTCCCCGGCCAGTGCGTGATAGGCTAGTTCGGCTCGCAACGCATCCAGGGACGACTGACTTCTTTTGCGCGCTAGAATCGGGCGCAAATCGTCGTCAGAAAGGCTCATGGCCACAGTCTCCGGGACATCCACCTGGTCATCTCGAAACCGCCCGACCTCGGCCACATCCACGCCACAAAGGGGACAGAATATGGCATCACCGGGCATGTCTCGCCTGCATCCAGGACAAGGGGAGACAGCTTCGGGGTCAATTCCCGTTTCCCCGAAAAAGTGTTTCCGAATGCGAGGCGCCAAGCGATTTCTCCGTTACGAGGGGGAGTCCATACACAACAGCGCGAGACTCTAGCACACTCCCAACGGGGAACAAAGGAGAATCAGGCAGACTCCCAGATCACCTTGAACCGGGTCTTTCCAGATTCAGATATCGAAATGGCGATGTATGAGCTGCGATGCAAACCGATGAAGTCGCTGCGCTACAACGACTTGCGAGGTCTGTAGGGGGTGTTCATGTGATGCCTAGAGGACATCCACGACGATGGTGAAATGCCAATCGTATTGGGTCACCACGAAGTCGATGAGCTTGCTTCCTTCGATGGTAAACCGGTTCTCGTTGGCAAAATACTGCATCGTCGAGAAATCGTAGTCGATATCTCGGTTGTAGGTCTCTCTGAGGTCCTCGATTTGCTCGATGAGCTGCTTCTCGCAATGTCGGTCACCGATGCAAGCCAGGCTCAATTCGCTGGCCATAGCGTTTAGATCGGCTTCCGCTCCATCCTTGTCCAGGTAGGCGCCCCCGGCCTTCACAACAAAAAATCCGACTGCAAGGACCACTGCAAGAACCAGCAAGGTCTTCACGGGACTAGCCCCTCGCTGCTGCTTGAACCTGTCCAAACTGTACAACCTCGTCATGGAATCACCTCCTGAACCGATGAGAGACCCCCCGGGGTGGGGTCCCGGAATAACAAATCACCTCTTTTGCGGACCCTCAGTATAGGGTCAATTCGATGGATGGGCAATCTTCCCTCTCCTTCTTGCGCATTGCCCCACTTGCCATTAGATTTGTTCTGGAACTGCAGTGTCCAGAATTGCCAACCAGGGGAGTTTCATGTCAGCTCACGCCACGTCCACTCACAGCCCGCAATCCGGTGCTCTGCTCTTTCTCCTCACCTGTCTCCTGATTTCCACCAGTGCGCACGCTGCCGAGCCCGCCGACGACACCTCCACCCGCGCCGCCAAACCCACGTTCTGGCAGAAAGCCACCCCCGCCCCCGGCCTTGCCTGGAGCACCTTCAACGGGGAACACCTCGTGTGGCTTGAAGGCAAACAGTTGCAGGGAGTGGACCCAAAAACCGGCTTGAAGCGGTGGGAAGGCGGGCAGTTGACTCGACTGCGATCGGTTATTCAGGAGTTTCCAGGGGAGCTGCTCCTCGTCGGAGAACATCTCCAGTGCATCAACACGTCTGATGGCAAGGAGCGATGGAACTACCCACTGAACTGCTTTGAAGACGGGCAGTGCAATGCAGACCTCATCGACCGCATTCCCGGACGTCTCCTCCTCGGGGGGTTCGGCGGTCACTACAACATGCTCATGCTGCTGGATAGCAAGGATGGCTCTGAAGTCTGGCCGTCGTGGCTGTCGACCTGCTTCTTTCGAGAAGCGCACATCGCCTCGGACGCCGTGGTGGTCATGTGCGAAGGGGGCTCGGATATCCTCCAGATACTCGACATCGACAGTCGAGTCACCCGACATGCAGTCCCTCGGCCGGACCCCATGTTCCTGGGCCGGAAGGCATGGACCGGGACCCGGTACGCCTATGTCTTTGGTGACATCGGTGACGATGCAAAACTCCTGGTGGTGGACCTCAAGACCGGAGAGCTGGTAAAACGCTTCAATGTAAAGGCTCCCGCTGACGATCCCTCCCTCGGCTTTCGCATCGTGCCCGACGCAGGAATCTTCGTTCCCATGAAGCGCAATGGAGAC
Organism: uncultured Pseudomonadota bacterium; assembly: GCA_937876385.1. Taxonomy (GTDB): domain Bacteria; phylum Myxococcota_A; class UBA9042; order CAIXZC01; family CAIXZC01; genus CALFHQ01. The sequence goes on along the minus strand of CALFHQ010000992.1, from coordinate 7,855 downwards.
GACTACACCCTGTGGGGCCTTGACGCTGCCACGGGAAAGGTGCAGTGGACCTGGAAGGGATCTGGGCTGCACTTCCTCACCCAAGATGGCCCGTTCCTGTTGTTTGAGAGAAATGAAGGCTCCAAATTCCAGATTGGCGCCATCAACCTCAGTGTCGGCGAGCTGGCCTACACGAAGGACTTCTATTTCCAGTCCCCGTCGGCATGGGCCCTACCCGAGGGAATCCTCGTCGCCAGCATCCAGGACCATGTCTTCGCGCTCCTCAACAAGCAAACAGGCAACGCGGATGTGGTGGGCTCCCTTCCCAACATAGACCTTCCGCAAGCGCCCTCTTCGGCCCACGTCTCGTGGAGCGAGAAGCGCACAACTCTGGTCCTGGAGCCCGCAGTGATTCTCTTTGAAAACGAGTCCACGGCAGAGATGCTCGCCCTCATCAAAGACGCCATTCAGCTAGGAAACACCGCCACCGCCGACGCCTTGCAGAAATGGCTCTGGCCCTTCCGGTCGGTGGTTGATGCTGCCCAGCAGGCGTACACCCTCGTGGTGGCAAACCGTCTTCTCAAGGCCTGCGTCGCCCTCCACAGCGGAGACACCCACAAGACCATCGAACTGGCCCGAGAGGTGCTGGGGGAGTCGGAGACGTGGACGCAGCGAGAGTACACCTTCGTCGTCCCGTTCGTGGCCAGATTGGCAGCGGGACTGGCCGTTTCCAAGGGGTCTGGAGAGGAGCGAGACGACTTCCTCTTTGAAGTCATCGACCTCCTCATCAACCCTCGTTTCAAGGCTCTGGAGCCGGAAATCCGCCTCGGAATCACCTTGCTCATCGGCAAGGCTCTCCTGAGCGGTTCTTACGCAGATGCCGTCCCGGCCCTCCTGGCTCCTCTGTCAGAAGACCCCGCGCTCGGTCCCCTGTACATGGTTCATCCCCTCACGAAGCAAGCCGGACTGGGGGAGATCCAACGCGCCCTCGACGAAGCCAACGAGGCAGCCGATATCGGGGATTGGGTGAACGCCATGAAGAAACTGGATGCCCTCACAAACAGCCCCTCCGCACAAGCCCTCTTCGATGACGACGTGGAGGCCTGGCTCGATGCTCGGTCGGTGAAACTCCTTCCCGTGGACCTCTGGTCTGAGCGAATCCCCAGCATCATCGAGGGCCTCAACAAGGCATTCAGCTCCCGCAAAAAGAAGGTGAGTCGCACGTTGTCGAAGGAGGCGTGTGTGTCCAGTTGTGAAGTGCTGCAGGCTGTATGCCCCCTCACCTGCGTCACGGCCAGAGCCTGTGAGAAGTCGGCGATGCGATGCGAGCGTGGTTGCGCCGGCGGTGAGCCGACCTGGCGATTCCCCGCCTTCAGCCAGCGCCCCGACTCGTCGGGTTTCAATCAGGCGTGCCAACCCACTCTCCCTTGACAGCAGGTGCCCCATGCGATTTCTAGCGATTTCCCTGGTTCTTGTCCTTGCTTCCTGCGGCAGTGATTCCTCCGGCAGCAGCGACTCCACCGTCACGCCGGACACAGCGGCAAAGGAGGATTCCACCTCCACCGTGCCCTCCAAAACCATCGGGGAACGCTGTACAGCGGCGGACGAGTGCCTGGGCGGGTTGTGTGTGTTGAATCAGTACGCTCCCTTCCGGTTTTGCAGCCGGGATTGCGGGGACGCTCTTCCAGGCCAGCTTTGCCCCAAGGAGCTGGGACAAAATGAGTGGACGGGGCTGTGTGTTGCCTACCCGGACGATTTTCTGGGTACCCCGAGTACCTTCTGCACCCCGCTGTGCAGCCAATTCAACGATTGCACCGTGGTGGACCCCGAGTGGGAAAGCTGCGAGGGGGCCAGTTGGCAAGAGACACCGCTGTACCCCTCCATCACCGAAACCGTCTGCATGGCAAAAAGCGCTCACAGCAAGCCGCCTCTCGATCCCGACACCTGTGAAGGATGGCAACAACTCTTCGACCCCGAAGACACCCGCCTCGCCGACTGTCAAAGCTACTGCGAGTTCCTCGTAGCATGCAACCACGTCCCGGAATCAGCAGTTCCCCCCTGTTGCCCCTACTGGTGTGCCGACAACGCCATCGGCCCCCTCGCCGAAGACACCGCCTTCTGGCAAGAAATCTACTGCTACGCCAACGCCTACAGCAAATTCGCCAGCTCCACCATGGAATGCAGCAATCCCGCCGACAACTGCGGAACCAACCCACCAACACCGTGACGGTGCCGGCGGTGCCAGCAGCCTCCAGCGCGCAGCTTCCAGTAGATTTGCCTTGCTGCTCTCTGTGCTGCTCACTTCGTTGCCGCCTCAAACAGGGGCAGCTCGGGCGGCGAGCGCCCCGCAAGCAAGGAAGTCGGCGAGGAGGGCGGCGGAGGCGTACTTGGGTACGTCGAGCAAGCCAACCGCCGACTGACGAAGCCTGAGGGGATGCTCGCCGTTCGAGATGGCCCTGTTTAGTTCGAGCAGCGCTTGTCTTTGTCTGGGCAGACGAATCGGACGTGGACATGGTGGTGGTGACCATCTTCGTGCTCGATGATGGCGTCGGCGTTCTTGCCTCGGGGATACTGGAGGAGCTTCTTCAGGTAGCGTTCCACGTAGTTGCGCCCTTTCAGGTGTTTGTAGAGCAACTCCTGGATCTTGTAGTCGATGAACATCTTCTCCACCTTCTCGGTTTTGAGAAGGGTCTCGAGAAGGTACCAGGTCTTGCGAACATCCATGTTCTGTTCGTTGGTCGCCATCATGTGGTTGATGGGTTGGAACTTCTTCTTGTGGATGTATCCGAGATCCACATCCCGCCCGGACTGGTGAGACTTGTGCGGATCCAGCTTTCCTCCGCCCCTCTGACTGAGGTTGCCCACGACAACGATGGGACCGTCCGGGTACTTGCGCCGGTAGCGGGCGATGGAATCCAACAGCAGGGTGATGGTCTCGTTGGTTCCATAGATATTCGGTCGGTGGCCGAAGGTGTAGCCGGGCCCCGGCGGGAGTTTCTCGCCATTGATGAGCTTGCCGTTGAAGCAATACCCGACGGACTCAGAGACCTTCTCCGGGGCGTCTGTGAGATACACCAACCGGTCCCTTGGTTGAATGACGCTATTTCGGATGGCGTTGAGCTTCTTCAACTCCCCGATTTCACATCCCAGCTTTTTGGCGATGCGGTAAAGAGAGTCTCCCGACTTCACCACGTAGAACGCCGTGCGTTTCGGGCGAATGGGGACGTTGGAGTAGACCTTCATGGTCTTTCCAACCTTCAGCTTGCCCTTCCTCCCGACCACCCGACGATTCCATTTCTTGAGTCTTTCCATGGAGACGCCAAATTTCTTGGCCACCAGGTACAAGGTGTCCCCATCTTGAACGACGTACTCGTAATGGAACCGGCCCTTGCCTCCCTGTGCAGCCTCGTCGGCAGCGCCGGCGGCCAGACTGGATACCGGCAACAGGCACATTGCAACTGCGACCAACATTGCGCCAGAAAGCAGTCTAATTCTTCTCCCAAACTGTGAATACAACCGTGACATAGCACTCCTGAACGACTGCGGATCCAGCCAGTCAAGCCAAATCCCGAATACGTGGGAAATGATGCACAGGAGTCCGATCCCTGTCAAGCACACCCCCCGGAACCCAAGCATTCCATTGCTCCACTTAGCGCAGGAAGCCGATTCTCGATGCGGCAAAGAGCATCACAGCCCCTCCGCCCCACGCTATCACCATCACCGGCAAGGCCCCCCCGATTCCCGAAACGGCCAGCCCCAACGCAGCAACAGAAAGCCCAACGAAGAGCCCATCCAGCAAGGCCAGGCGATGTTTCAGCTTCCCCAACCCTCGAAGGGCCGGGCCCAGTTCACCGACTGCCAACTCCACCCCCTGAGCCACGCACTCTGCCTCCACATGTTGCCCGAATCGGACTCCCGTGGGCAGATAGATCGCCCGAGGCAATTGCAGGGCACTCAGGTGTTCCATGGAGCAACACACCAGGAACCGCTGCGATTCCCGAGTTCGTCTTTGGATCCACTCCACGACCTCTTCCATGGTCAAGAATGCACACACCGAGACACCTCGAAAGGGCTCTGGAGGCTGTTGGCGACCCACCACAACCAGATGAGTTTCCAGACCCAGCTTTCCCAACGCTCTTGCCGCTTCCAGCGTAGCTCCCTGGCCCTCCGACGATGCTGCCACCACGACAAACGCCTGGCCACGTCCCGCTATGAGTTGGTCCAGACGAAGAAGAGCCAGGCGCCTTAGAAGGAATTCACCAGCGAGCTGCCCGGTGGCCGCACCGCGCACCAGGCCGGGCACTCCGAAGGGGACGCTCACCAGGACTCCCACTGCGATGTGGAACAGGTCCGGTCCCCGTACCCCGAAGGCACTCCAGACGACGGCGCTGGCGATGGCGACGACGAGTACAACAACGCCTCCTCGCAGGTCCAGAAGCTGACGAAGGGAATCTCGGCGCAGCAATGCCAGGCGAACTCCCGTCCGACCACGGTCCAAGAAGCGCAACAATCCCACGTCCCGTCCCAGTCGCCGGGGCGAAATCGTGATCTCGCCATCCAGAAGGAGCGTCCCCGCCGTAGCGAAGGCTCCGGCCTTTAGAGTCAGCGCCCCTCTCATGGGAAAGCCCTCGGCCCCTCGGGCGCTTCCATCTTCCACGTCACCGTCCACCGGCACCCGCTCCTCACCAGTCACAACCACCCGGTCTGTAGGCCGCACCCACTGCCCATCCGTAACGTAGCGTCCTCCTTCTCTAAGCACTCGAACTCGCTTTGGCACGAAGGACTCCACCTCTCGGTCGAAGCGTCGTGAGCGGTTCACGGCCCCCTGGGCAAGTCGTTCCCACAGCACCACAAAGACGCTGATCCCTGCAGAGACATGAAACCAGCTTCCTTCCCCTGCAATGTACAGCCCCCCAGCCCACAGGAAGGCAACGAGGTTCACCCCCAGGAGCCAACGGACGGGACTCCACGAGAGCTTCAGCGTCTCATCCTGAAGCCCCACAATGCGAGGACGCCCGACCAATCCCAGGGCTCCACCGGAGAGAAGAATCTTCAGGGCGTGAAGGAGCAGCAGCTCCCAGCGTGTGGCAGCGGAGAGCCCAAAACCGACCAATTCAAGGAGCACCGCCCCGCTCCCAACAAAGAGAGCCAGGGAGTCCCATCGTCGCCCCGACCAGCGAGTCTTCCTTCCCGGAGCGGTGTCCTGCGGAAGAGAGATTTCGTAGCCAGCAGCTCTGGCTCCTCGCTGGATAGCTGCCCCACTTGTCACACCGGGATCGTAGTCCACGGTGAGTTGCTGCTTGACGAAGTCCATTCTCGCCGAAACAACCCCTTCCAGACGTCGAATGCGATCCCCCAGACGAGAAGCGTCCTCGGGCAAGGGGACGCCGAAGGTGCTTGCGACGAGGGTCGCCAACGCCCGCTCCGCACCACCCTTGACGACGGGGGCAGCTTCCGGTGCCTCCATGGACTTCCCCTCTTCAGGTGTCTTTACTCTGAGATAGACCCGTCCCACCCTTCAACCTCTCTGGCAATCTGTGTGAACCGAGAAAAGCCCATTCGAGCCGCCGGGGAGTGTGCAAAAATGCCCTCCCACTCTTCCTTCGAAAGCCCTCGCAAACGGGCCGCGTTCCAGTGGTGAGGGATAGGCCTTAGGACAGCAGATTGCTCCACAAAGGACGCCTCTGCGTTCTCGGGGCAGACCTCCTGGCAAACGTCACATCCAGCAACATATCCCTTTGCGTTTCCAGTTACTTCCGCAGCTATAGTTGAATCTGTTTCGAGCGTCCAATAGGACAAGCAACGGCGTCCGTCCACATACCCTGAGGGGTGTATTGCACCTTGGGGACAAGCAGCGATACAGGCCCCGCAGGCTCGACACTCCGGGGGGGACTTGTGGAAATTTTTCGAGGGGGTCAGCTCGGCGCTGGTGGCGATTCCTCCCAGCATCACCCAGGAACCGTATCGAGGGTGGATCAACAGGCTGTTGCGCCCCAAACGCCCAAGCCCGGCCCGGGCACCCAGGAGTTTCTCCATGGCTGGGGCGGTATCCACGAAGGAGCGAGCTTTGAATCGTCGTTCCTTAAGGTACCGCACCATGGGATAGAGCTTCTTCTTCATGGTTTCGTGGTAGTCGGTGCTGCAAGCAAACCTGGCGATTCGCAGGCCAGGCTTGTCATCGTCCTTAGCTGGGGCATTCATCTCTTCTGTTCGGTAGGCTTGCACCACCATGATGATGCTGCGAGCGCTCTTCACGAAGGCAAGGGGGTTCATCCGCTGCCCTTTGTGCCGCTTCACATATTCCATGTCCGCGTGGCAACCCATCTCCAACCATTGGCTCAGGTGTTCCATTTCGGGATAGGGCTCGGCAACACAGAATCCCACGTCGTGGAATCCCTGGTTCAAGGCAAGTTGTCGAAGTTCGTCTTCCATCTGGTACCTTGCACAAGGGGTAGAAAGCAGATAAAGAGAGAACTGCCGGGCACGGCCACCGACTTGCTTTGAAGGGTAGCACTCCGCTGAGGGGAAGAAAATGGCAAAACTGGAATTGGGTCCCACGACGTTGCTGGGTCAGTCCTGGGCCGGGCTGGGCACCACCATGGTTCTCAAGGAACGCAAGCTCTGCTTCGATCTGGGAGTGGACCTTCGGGCCGCATTGAGTTGTGACCATGTTTTCATCAGTCACGGTCACACAGACCACCTGGGGGCGATTTTCAACTATCTGGCGGTGCGGGTTCTGGAGAATCGGAACCTGGCGACCTTCTATGTGCCGCCGAGCATAGGGGAGAGGCTGCACGACGTTTTGAAGAGTTGGTGTGCCTTGAGTGAGAGTGTCCTGGACTACCGCATCTTCGAGGTCCATCCCGGTGCCACGGTTCCGCTGCGAAACGGGTTGTCCGTGACCGCCTTTCCGCTGGTTCATGCACCGGCGTGCCAGGGGTATTTGTTGCAGGAGACGGTGGAGAAGCTTCACACGCAGTTCCAGAGTCTCCCCGGGGGAGAAATCGCCCGGCTAAAGCAGGAGAAGACTGAAGGGCTGTTCTACCAGGAGGTTCGCCCGCTGTTTGCGTACATCGGAGACACCCTCCCCGAAGGTTTGGACGGAATGCCCGAGGAGGTTTGGAAGGCTCGCATTCTCGCGGTAGAGTCCACCTACTTGGACGACCAGAAGCCCATGGAGAAGGTGCGCATGGGGAAACACCTGCACTTGGACGACATCGCCCAGCGTGCAGAGCGTTTTGAGGGGGAGCACTTGCTCCTGTACCACTTCAGCCAGCTTTACTCGGCCAAAGAGATCCCAGGATTGGTTTCGAGCCGATTTCCAGCGGCGCACAGGGACAAGGTCCGGCTATTTTTGTAGAGATGCCTTGGTCTCGGCAGCTTTGAGCTTGGGGATGAGATTCAAGTTCACGTCGGTGGACTGCCCTGCGTAGATCTTGAACCGGATGGGTTCCGGAGATGGCAGGCGAGGGTGAACGAGGAGTACGGTGTGCTCTCCTTCCGGCAGTTCCAGGTTGAACACAGGGCTTTCCCGGTTGAGTTCGACTCCATCCACAATCAGGCGTGACGGGGGCTGGGTTCTGAGGTTCAGATGGCCCAGCTTTTCGTCTCGTGTGCCCAGTTTTCGAAAGTGCACGATGCCGGTGCGCTCTTCCACAAATCCTCGGACCTTCTCCACGATGTTTGCATACCGCAGGTCTTCGAGACTGAAGGGGGCGGTGACAAGAAAGGAGTTGGATTGTCCCTTGTACACGATGTCGACTTTGTAGGTCAGTGACATCTCCTCGGGGCCGGTCTTTGACTGAAGTTCGAGAGCGCCCAAGGCTACGAGATCATTCATCAGCCCTTCAAACTCCGCGTCTGAAACCAACTGCAG
>CALFHQ010000991.1 GCA_937876385.1 uncultured Pseudomonadota bacterium | reverse complement strand
TGCGACGGCATCGACGGAGAAGTGGGAAACGGGCTCTTCGTGGCAAAGAACGGTCACGATGACAACACCGGAACACGGGAGTTGCCCCTCTTGACCATCTCAGCGGCCATCTCCAAAGCACAAACCGACTCGGTTCGGGATGTGTATGTTGCCACCGGCGTGTACAGCGCCTCAGTCACCCTCAAGGCGGGGGTTCAGGTGTACGGCGGCTACAGTTCGGACTTTGAAACCCGAGACACCATCCTCTACGAAACCGTCATCATGGGCACCGAGGCTTCCCCGTCGACTCCAGGGGCAGTCACCGGAACGAATATTTCCGGGTCCAATGCGGCAGTTCTCGACGGATTCACCATTTACGGTCACGACAACAAGAACCCCGGCGCCAGCAGCTACGCCGTGTATCTGTCCAATTGCGGAGACGCCGTCACCATCTCCAACTGCCATGTCATTGCCGGAGACGGTGCCAAAGGGGTCACAGGCCAGGACGGAATCGACGGTGGAGATGGCAACGGTGGCAACAGCGGCAACAACGCTTTGGAAACCAACAGCGAGTTCTGCCCCACGGGGCAGACCATCGTGGCCGGAGGCAGCGCCGGTGGAAACTCCTGCGGGGGAACCGACTTGTCTGGCGGGCGAGGGGGACACGGCATCTGTCCCAACCCCGGTACAGCCCCCGCTGCCTCGGAGCTCGGCAGCACCGGCAAGGGTTCCAACCCAGGCTCCGGCGGAGACGCCGGTTGGGACGCTGCCTTTACCAACTTCAACAATCCCTGCGGTACTTGCAGTGTAGATCCCGACAAGATCTCCGAGGGGCAACCGGGGGGCAACGGAGCCAACGGAGTCCACGGCACCCCGGGAAGCGGATGTACCGCTGGTTTGGGCAACGTCCAGGGGGGCCTTTGGGTTCCCGGCACCGGCAACAGCGGCCTCAACGCTGGACACGGCTCGGGGGGTGGTGGCGGTGGTGCGGGACAAGGCAGCTACGTCCAGTGGGCCTTCTTTGCCGACGGTGAGTGTTATGACGAGGTCGGAGGGGCCGGGGGCGGCGGCGGCTCCGGCGCATGTGGCGGAACCGGCGGCACCGCAGGCTCTGGAGGGGGTGCGTCGTTTGGAATCTTCTTGTACTTTGACGGTTCGGTGACCACGCAGCCAGTGCTCCTCGGCAACCTCGTAGAAGCGGGTGTCGGCGGAGACGGAGGGGACGGTGGCGCTGGTGGAACCGGGGGCGTCGGTGGAGAGGGGGGACTGGGAGGAACCGGGGGAACCGGGGATGCCTGGTGTACCTCCGGTGGAGGCCAGGGGGGCAAGGGAGGAAACGGCGGACACGGCGGCGGAGGCGGCGGTGGATGTGGTGGAGACGCCTATGGAGTCTATGTCCACGGTGCCAGCGGCGCGTCCCTGCAATCCTACAAAGATGACAACTGGTTTGTGTTTGGCCAGGCAGGGCAGCCCGGCTCTGGTGGCCCTTCCATTGGAAATCCCGGTGCCGACGGCGCTTCTGGAACCATCGCCAATACCAACTTCTAATTTGAATTGAGGGTCCTCGACCCAGGGGAAATTGAATGAAGAATCTTGCTGGGGGCCTGTTGCCCCTCCTCATCAGTTCCATCTTCCTCACCTCCGCATGCGGAAGCGACTCGAGCGACAGCACCCTCACGGACGTCTTGGACATCCAGGAAGACGGGGCAACCCTCGACAACTCTACGGGGGAAATCTTCGAGGATCTTCTGGAAGACTTCGCCGAGGCCGAAGACCCCGATGGCAACCTCGAGGAGACCATCGAGGACACAGACGTCGAGGCCGAAGTGGACACAACCCCCTCGTTTGCAGCGGTGTATGAGGAGATGAATCACCCCAGCGCCGTGACAGACCTCCCGTTTCTTGAAGACCAGGCAGAGTTCATTCGTTCCTTTGGCGACCTGCCACTGGACTTAGCCACTCACATCGCTATCACCCAAGCGGGTATCTGGATCGGCGCCGACACCGGCCTCTTTTTTGCCGGCGCACCCTTCTCGGGGGACTTTGCGGCGGTGGCGGATCTTCCCGCCGACTCGGTGGATGCTCTTTCCCAGATCGGACCCGGGGTAGGGGGAGTTCTCGTCGCAATAGATGGAACCCTCTATCAAGTGACAACCGATCCGGTTCTTTCCGTGGAAACAGTGATGGATCTCGATGGAACCCCGCTGGCTCTGTTCGTCTTCGGTGACAAACCCACCGCATTGACTCATTCGTCCTTGTGTCGAGATGCTTCCTGCGAACCACTACCCTTTGCCGCCGAAGCACAGGCCTTGAGCGCAACCTGCACCAGCGACGCCATTTACATTGGCACCGACGCTGGAGTCGTGTCCCTCAAAGGGGAAACCTGGGACGATGTGTGGACGGCGCCTGGCGAAGAACCGGTGGCTTCCTTGGTCCCTGCACCAGGCGGAGGACTCCTCGTGGGCTTGCTCTCTTCCCTGGTTCACCTCGACAACGACGGGAATGAAGTGGAGAAGTGGTCGGCCCAGGAAAGGACCATCCCCACCGTGGTGCAACGAATTCTCACGGTTTCTGACGATGGCTCTCGATTCGCCATCGGACACAACACCTCAGTGAGCACCCGCTATCTGGCCTCAGACAGTTGGGAACATTACGCCGGCGGGCGCTGGCTTCAGGGAACCGGAGTGCGCTCCCTCGATTTTGCCCCGGACGGATCTTTGTGGGTACTCACCGATGCCGGCCTCTCTCACCTCATGAAAGTACAGACAACCCTCGCCGAGAAGGCCGAATACTACTTTGGGCGAATCACCGATTTTCGCCGTCTGGGTGGATTCATTACCCCGGAAGGGACGGGGGACGACATCTGGAATCCCACGAGCTTCTTCTTGAACGACGACGACAACGACGGGCAGTGGACCCAGGAAGCCATCGGCGGACTGTGCTACGCCTATGCCGTCACCGGAGACGAGCGATACTACGAAGCAGCCCGGGCTTCCATCGAGAACATGATGCTCCTCATCGACATTCCCGCTGCCCAATTCGAGGAAGCGGGGCTTGGTCGAGGATTCATCTCTCGCTCCGTAGTGCGGGACGACGAAGGGGTCATCTTCGACAACAAGGCAACGCAGAGCAACTGGCACCTGGTGGAATACGAAGGGCGCCAATACTACTGGAAGGACGACACCTCCTCGGACGAAACGACGGGGCACTTCTACGGCTTCCCCATCTACTACGACCTGTGTGCCAAAGACGACGCCGAGCGTCTCGAAGTGGGACAATACGTGGTGGACCTGGCCGGGTACATTTTCGACCACGGCTACCAACTCATCGACCTGGACGGAGGTCCCACGGAGCACGGGTACTGGCAACCAGAACGCCTCGCCATCGCTGTGGACGGCATGGAAGCTTGCATGGCCGCAGGCCACGACATCGCCGATTGTGCCGATGTTGCATTTGGCGGGGGCTTCTTGAACTCTGCAGAGATTCTGGGGGCCATGGTGGCTGCGTGGCACGTGTCGGGGGAGGAGCGCTTCCTGGATGCATACGAATCCCTGGTGAGCGACCACCGTTACGATGAACTGGCAACCTTTGACGAGTACCAGATGACCTGGACCCAACCTGGCATCGCCAACTACTGCGACCACGAACTGGGCGACCTGGCGTTCCTCACTCTCCTTCGATACGACCCCAATGCCGATCGCCGCGCCCTGTGGCTCCAGTCCATTCTGGACGCCAACGAGTACGAACTGGGCGAACGCAACCCGTTGAAGTCCCTGGCAATCGCCAGTGCGGGTAAGGAGATTCCGGGGCTCGAGGCGGGTGTCCGAACCCTTCAGGAATTCCCCCACGACTTGCGCTTGTGGCGCACAGATAACAGCCACCGCACGGACTACGAGCAAGGCCCCAACGACCGACACGGAGACCCACAGTTCACGAAAGCCCCGCCCTACGATGAAACCCTGGTAAAACGCTGGGACCAGAATCCCTACGCCATCATCACCGGAAGCGACCCGAGTCGACAGATGACCACCAGCTTCTGGCTTCTTCCTTATTGGGGACTTCGTTACTACAATGCCATCATCGACGCCCCCTGAGGCGCCCGGGCGAAACCAACCGAGGCCATGAGCAGACACGTTGCCAGACCCCACGATTCCCAGGTTTCCATCCCCCTGTTTGGAAGCTGCAACAATAGCTGTCTCTTCTGTCCAGCCAATCTCCAATGGCCCACCCCGACCACCGAGGAGCTGTCAAACCAGATCCTCGAAGCAGCCCGCGAGGGTGCCGGGCGGGTACGACTCACCCACGGAGAACCCACCATCAGGCGAGACGTGGTTCGCCTCATCAAGTTGGCATCCAAACTGGACATGAAGGTCTCTCTGGCCACCAACGGCCGAG
>CALFHQ010000990.1 GCA_937876385.1 uncultured Pseudomonadota bacterium | reverse complement strand
CGTCGCCCCGCCTTAAAGTCTTGCCTGCTAGTTTTGCATCTCTCCACGGGACACATTAGCAGATCCATATTTTTCCACAAGACTACAACGAACGGTGGAAGATCTTCCACTCAGACCCACTTTGGTTGTGCCCAGATGTTGTGTGCGCGACGGACCAAGAACCACTACATCTAGATCACCGATCGGTAAGGATCCGGTTTGAGGTAGTGATATAGCGGGTGTGCCATCGTTTCGCCGGACCGTCAAAAAAAAATCCAAAAAAGATCGGTCCAATTCAAAGACAACCAATATCCACAAACCACTAATACAAAATCCTCAAGCATTCCGGGCAGTTCAGAGGAAAACAATCGGCCACCTATGGAAGCTCCAAAGGAACCATTCCACACTCCCCAGTAACCAGAATCGGCAGGAAACTCCCCCAGGGATCTGCATTTTTCCAGAGAGCCCACCCCTTCCACCAAACGTCTTTCCCCCTGGACGGCACAATCACCCGGTCACAACCAAAGCTCTGTAACAAGGGCAACAATCCCTCGCTACGCCTACCGTGATGAGGTGCCTTGCACCACCTGACGCCACTTTCCTCCCCCGAGTCCCGTCTCAACGCCAAAAGAAGCTCGTTCCACGATTCTTTGGCACGGCTGAGGCCCTCATGAGCCCGCCGGTCACCGCTCTTGAACCCCATTTCACCGCCCCATCCCTCCACATCGCCCGCAAACAGGAGGGAGAAACCTCCCTCCCGCAGGAGCGTCACGACGGATCGGTTGTTCTCTGAGACCCCCTCTAGCCCTTCGGGGGGCCACAGCGTCTCGACACCCATTCCACACAAGGAAAAGAGATCCCCTTGGACGGTGGAGTGGAGAAAAGTGGGGTGACCATCGCAACCCGGGTTCATTTGCTGCACCGTCCGGGCAATCTCCATCCCGGCTGAATCGGGTGGAACTCGGATTTCACATATCGGCAACCGATGCGCCAGCGGCAGAAGAGCCCCGTAATGGTCCTCGTGGCCGTGAGTCAGTATCCAAACATCGATGCGCCGAACTCCGTAATAGCGCAGAGCCCTGGCCCAAACCCACCAGGCAGCGGAGCCGGGACCGGCATCCACCACCACGACGTCGCCACAGCGGGTCCTGACAAGGGCGCCGTCCCCCTCCCCCACATCCAGAAAGACGATTTCGTGCCCATCTCCACCAGAGCCCGCCGAGGGCATGAACAGTGCCACGACGACAACCCCCAGCGCCCCACAAATGCGTCGCCTCCAACTCCCGGGCACCACAACGAGGAGAACCGCGGCAACCAGGGCAACCGCCCAGAGCAATCCGGGCCATGGAGCCCACGCAAAGGGGGTGACTTCAGTCATCCACTGGAGTCCAGGCAACATCAATCGCACCACATGGGCAGCCAGGTGGAGGAGAGTGGAGTGGAAGGCTCCCCCGAGGGACACCACGATGACCCACAAGACCACCAAAGGAAGCAAGAGAAAGGAGACCATCGGTACGGCGAAGGCGTTGCAGACCACCGAGGGGAGTGGAAGGACACCAAAGTGGAACCATGTGGCTGGGAGAGTGGCCAAGGCAGCAAACAGCGAGACCCACAACAGACTCTTGAACCAGCCCGTCCACCCCTCCCACACTGTCTCTCCACTGGGCCCCACTCTCTTTACGCGGTGCACCAGCTTGAGTCCAACCACAATCCCAACCACCGCGCTGTTGCTCAACTGGAACCCCGCTTCCCACAACACCTCGGGGCGAATCAGAAGGGCCACAACTCCAGTGGCAGCTAGCCAGCTCCAGATGTCGTAGTCCCGACCCGTCCCTCGACAAAAGGCATATCCCGAGAGCATCACCAGGGCTCGAACCCCCGAGTACCCGGTGTCGGTGTACAACACCACCACCCCGCCCAGCGCAATGGCCAGCACCCAGCGTCCTCCCCACGCCCATCCCCACCCTACCCTGCAAACCGAAAGCAACCACCCGAGGAGCCACACCATCGCCCCCGCCAGTCCCGCCACATGCAATCCGGAAACGGCAAACAAGTGAGCCGTCCCCGTTGCCGAAAACACCTCCCGCTGCCCAGCCTCCATGGCGCCACCATCTCCCAGGGCCAGCGCCAGCAGCGGTCCTTTGATTTCTTCGGGCAGGTCCGATCGAGTGATCCCCTCTTGCACTCGCCATCGAGCACGGCCGATGACACGTTTCCACCCCCACCCTCCCCTCTCCTCCACTGCCATCCACCGGTGTCGAATGAGATAGATCCCTCCGCCAAGCCCCCTTGAACCCCAGTATCTCCTTCCGTCAAAATCCCAGGGATGGGACGGGGCGCTCCAACCTCGAGTGTTGCCGTCAACTCTCACCACATCCCCGGGCAGGTAGGGTCCCGATTTTCGACGATAACGGGTCATCACCCACTCCCCTGCGGGAAGGGAGACCCCCTCCTGCTGGTAGCGATCCAGACGGACCCTTGCCAGCTTCGTCATCACGACCTGCTCCACCCGGTTCCCTTCGGTGACCACCGCCTCCGTTTGCCATGCCCCTCGCAGCCAGAAGGCCGCTACGCCAAAGACAATCCAAGGAATGGCTCGAAGCAGGCGATGTTCCGCTCGAGCACCGACCACCGATAGAAACCAGCCCAGCAACACCACTGCGACCGCACCCAGCGGGCTGGAGCCCCAAAGCACCCCACCCAAGACTCCGGACAACATTCCAACCGTGCGCCTCATTGCAT